>CBFGXP010000006.1:0-38704 GCA_965652775.1 uncultured bacterium | reverse complement strand
AAAATTAAACTTACTTATGAGGAGATCGCTAAAGGCGTAACTAAAAATATCAAAGTAAAAAAGCATGTAGTTTGTAATACATGTAGCGGAAGTGGTGCAAAAGACAAAGGAAGCATACAAAACTGTGGCGCTTGTGGTGGTTCAGGCCAGGTAAGAAGAGTTACCAATACATTTATTGGCCAAATGCAGACTGTAACAACTTGCCCGACATGTAATGGCGAAGGAACAACAATTACAAATAAATGTTCAGCATGCAAAGGTGAAGGAAGAGTGTATGGTGAAGATGCGATCTCAATTGAAATACCAGCCGGTGTACAGGAGGGAATGCAATTAAACTTAAGCAATAAAGGTAATGCTGGCGAAAGAGGAGGCATGGCCGGTGACCTGATAATATTGATTGAAGAAGAACCACACAAAGAACTGCAACGTGACGGGATGAATGTTGCTTATGATCTGCATATCTCATTTACAGATGCAGTATTCGGGACACAACTTGAAGTGCCAACGATTGATGGAAGAGCCAAAATAAAGATCCCTGCCGGTACACAAAGCGGAAAGATCTTTCGGTTGAAAGGAAAAGGGTTTCCGGCCGTGAACAGTTATCAAAAAGGAGATCAGTTAATACATGTAAATGTGTGGACTCCACAGCATGTAAGTTCAGAGGAAAAAGCTATGCTGGAGAAAATGAGTCATTCATCTAATTTCAAACCGCATCCTGATAAAACGGATAAGAGCTTCCTTGATAAAATGAGAGAACTGTTTTCTTGATTTATAATGAAAATCAGCAACCAGAATTATTATTCCTCCTAGCGCAATCAGGATGCTAAGATTTTCAATTGAAGAGTGCTCAATTTCTATTCTTCTTTTTCTTTCTTGTATAAAACTCTTTTGCTTTATACACCAATTCTACAAATTGCGCCTGGTTTATGTCAGTAGGGTTGGCTGCTTCGCTTGCATGAAATAATACATCGCCCCAGCTTACTTCCTTTGCAAACGATGAAGATCTCAATACAGAACCAAACATGATAACTGAACTTGCAAAACGATACATCGGATCAATATCTTTAAAAGGAATAGGATCATAAGCAAAAGTTTCACTCACCAGGAGCGGCATTTCATCCATTGGCAATCTGTATTGCAATTTCACTTCAACATATTTTATTGAAAAAACATTAGCCCCCTCATCAAAATTCGGTTCAATTTCAAATGCAGCGGTTAATGATTGACCTGAACCAATCTCCCCACCTTCGATTTCAGAAGTCGAATCAGCAAGAGCACCAACTTTATTATCAAAACCAAGTAACCGATATTGTTTTACCAATGAAGGATCAAAGGTTATTTGCAAATGCGCATCATCGGCAATCGTGTACAGCGTTTGGGTGAACTCTTTCATAATTATTTTCTCAGCTTCCTGGTAGCCATCCACATAGGCAAAATTCCCATTGCCTTTGCGGGCAAGCGTTTGAATTTTTGAGTCTTTATAATTACCCATGCCCACGCCAAGACAGGTTAAATAGATTCCTGATTCTCGATGGCGAGAAATCAGGTCATCAAGCTCCTGTTCCGTTTTAAGACCAACATTGAAATCGCCATCAGTAGCAAGAATAACCCGGTTATTCCCTTTTTCAATAAAATGTCTTTTTGCAATGGTATATGCTAATTTGATCCCCGATTCGCCGGGTGTAGAACCACCGGGTTGCATTTCATCAATCGCCTTATTAATTTTTTCTTTTTCATTTCCAGCTGTTGGGAAAAGCAATACACCAACTGCGCCTCCATAAACTACAATACTTACGGTATCTTTCTCCCGTAAATTCATAGCAAGCATTTTGAAGGCGGATTTCAGTAGCGGCAAACGGTTTGGCATATCCATTGATCCCGAAATGTCAACAAGAAAAACAAGGTTTGAAGGTGGTAAGGAATCAAGATTGAGTTTCTTTGAAAAAATATTTATAAAGAAAAGTTGGTGGTCCTTATTCCAGGGACAATTGGTAAGCGTTGTTTTTATTTTAAAAAGTGAGTTATCCTTGGGCGATTCATAACCGAAATTGAAATAATTCAGCATTTCTTCTATTCGCACTGCGTCTGGCGGCACCGCAAGATTTAGATTAATGAAACGCCTGACATTACTATAAGAAGCCCGGTCAATATTTAAAGCAATGCCTGTGGTCGGGTAATTTTTAGCGTCGACAAAATTATTTTCAATAATACTCGCATAAGTTTCATCACCGGTGTACCATTTCTTTTGATTTTCTCTTGAAAGATCTTTTGTCAGCGATGCCAGCTTGTTTTTTTTAATGCTCGAAACGATGGAAGGCAAGTGCTTAAGATAAAGAGTAAGGTACTTCTCTGATTTCACTACGATTTCCTCCTTCTGAAATCCTTCATAACTAAATACCAATGTATCTGATCCCTTTGCTGACGGAATTCCAAAAGAGCCAGAATTACCTGTGCGAAAAAGATAGCCCGTGCTTTGTTGTTTGATATTTACATTTTGCAAAAGATTACCACCTTCATCTCTCACCTCACCGCGGAGATAAAACTGCTGACCGTAAAATGGCGAAGCAATCAGCAGCAACAGAATAGTATAAACAAAGCTTTTCAAGCGGATATTTAAACCTTGGTCAAAGTACAAAAAATCAATATGTAATAAGCTGGTACTACTATACCAACTGGTAAATTTCTTTTAAATTCCTTCCGAGTCCGTCGTAATCAAGACCATATCCCACCACAAATTTATTTGGAATTGAAAATCCTAGATAATCAATCCTGATTGGGAATTTCATAGCCTCAGGTTTATGGAGTAGTGCAGCAATTTTCATTGATGCAGGTTGGTGATGAAGCAACTTTGGTAAAAATTCGTTCAAGGTTTTCCCGGTATCAACTATATCTTCAATAATAATAATATCCTTTCCAATAATATCAACATCCAAACCAATTGCCGTTATCACTTGCCCGCTTGATGTTGTTCCTTTGTACGAAGCCAATTTTATAAAGCATATTTCTGCATCAATCGTAAGTGATTTGAAGAGGTCAGCTGCAAACATGAACGAGCCATTCAAAATAACAATACACATTGGTCGCAGACCTGCATAATCTGAATTAATAGCATCTGCAATTTTCTTTACTTGATGCTGGATATCCTGCTCTGAAAGAAAGGGACCAAAATGTTTATCATGAACCTTTATCTGGGACATCAGGCCTTATTATTTCCCGTTGACCAATGCTGGCATTCCCGGGGCTTTGCTGCGTAAATATAGTACAGAACCAACTGCAGGCTGCATTTTCGGTTGAAGAAAATTATATTCAAGCAAACTTTCAATACGTAATGCTTCGGTTTGTGCAATATCAGCTAGTGTTTCTCCAGGCTTTACAATATGTTGTTCATTCAACCCGGTTTTTCTTTTTCGCATAATATAAATGAGCTGATCTTTTTCAACAAACTCCTGAACCCTTATTTCATTAAATTCAAAAATTCGGGCAAGTGGAATCGCATACTTCTGGGCTATCGATAAATATGGCGTTCCTTTTTTAGCATATATAACCTTAGTTTCATTTATTTTGAATTCTCCTTCAGGGTAATTAGGTTGCTTCTTTGATTCGACAACTATTTCCGGTTCAGGTGGCAATACAACGGCCTTTTCGGGTATTGTTACTTCCGATTTTTTTTCAGTATTCTTATCCGCTTTAGCCAGGGTTTCCTGGCCGTGTTTTAATTTACCTAAAGCGATCATAGTGTAATCCTGCAGATCATAATCTTCAATCAGCCTGATCAACACCTGCGAATATTTTGGGTTTGTAGCATAGCCGGCTTTTTTCAAACCAAAGGCCCAGGCTTTATAATCCGTGGGATCAAGCTCAAACAATGAGGCATAACGCGGAGAGTTTTTAAGATAGTTAGATTGATCTTTATAAGAATCCTTCGAGCTTTCATATTTACGGAAACATTCATTTGGCGCGTCATCAGTATGTTTCACTGTCATGCCCGTCCACTCTGACTTACATTTTAAGCCGAAATGATTGTTTGATCTTCTCACAAGATCACTTGTGCCTGCACTGGTCTCATGAATACCTTGCGCTAGTTTTATAGAAGCGGGAATTCCCGTACGTTGCATTTCTGCAATTGCCAGTTCTTTATAATTGTTGATGTAATCAACCACTACGGGATCTTGTCCACGGGAATCTGCGAGCTGAGCGAAAGAATTTTTCAGCGTTAGGCAAGCAAACAGGATGAATAGGAACCTTAGTTTTTCCATTGGAGATTTTACTTTTTTCTTATTAAACATAGACCATCACGAAGGGTAAGGATCATCTTCTCAATATCAGTCCTCTTATGTAAATATTCATTAAACTCTTTAATGGCTTTTGCATTTTTTCCCTTAGGCTCGGCCTCGATTGCCTGGCCATGAAAAAAGACATTATCCGCAAAAATAAACCCGTTTTTTCTCACTTTTGGAAAAACGAGGTTAAAATATTCTATATATCCCGGTTTATCAGCATCAATAAATACAAGGTCAAATATTTCATCCAACTTAGTAACGATTTCTTTAGCATCTCCTATATGTAAAATGATCTTTTCTTTATAAGGGGATCTATCGAAAAAACCCTTAGCAGTAGCCGCATCCTCCTTTCTTAACTCGATAGTATGTAACCTCCCACCATCAGTTAACCCTTTTGCGAGGCATAAAGCGCTGTAGCCCGTAAACGTCCCTATTTCAAGAATTCTGAGGGGCGTGATCATCGTGCTCGCCATCTCCAAAAACTTTCCCTGCAAATGCCCGCTGAGCATTTGATGTTCAGGATGATTGGCATTGGTAAAATCAGCTACCTCCTTCAATAAAGCATCTTCTGGTGAAGAAAATTTTTCCGCATACTCCTGTACAATAGGATTGATTAATTCCACAATAAAATTTTGTGCAAATATAAACCTACACCGATTGTAATTGAGGATTTGAGTGTTGCGCTGTTGCTTTATATGAAATAAGCCACAACCCAATAAAGGTTATGATGCCATTTATAAGAATTAGTTCATTGCCAATTTTATATCCACTAAAAGTTGCTGCGGACAAACTATCCAGCCCGAGCTTCATATGAAGCTTTGCTTCATACCAGGCAGGGTTACTAACCATATCGAGCCCTAATGCAATTAAGGGAGCGATTATACAAACTGCCCAGATCAGATTTTCTTTAAGCCTTCGTTTTGTTAAAATGCCGAACGCAAAGAGTCCAAGTAATGGGCCATAAGTTACACCGGCAAATTTTAAAATGAAATCAATGATCGATTTATCATTCATCCATTCAAATACCAACACCATTAGAAAAAACAGTAAAGCAAAAGTAAAATGTACTTTTAACCTGGTCCCTTTTTTTTCCTTTTCTGTTCCACTCCTTTTCTGAAGTCCAAGAATATCTATGCAAAAACAGGATGTCAATGATGTGATAGCTCCATCAACGCTGGGAAACAAGGCTGAGATCAATGCGATGACAAATATGATACCGATAGCTCCGCTGAAGGCCTTGCTTAACGCAATGGTTGGAAACAGTTCATCGGGTGGTACATTGATATTGTTTGCGCTTGCATAGAGATAAAGAACACCGCCTAAGACCAGAAAGAGAAAATTGACCAGCATTAGCACCATGGAAAAAGTCATTATATTCTTTTGTGAATCTTTCAACGTTTTTACGCTGATATTTTTTTGCATCATCTCCTGGTCAAGCCCTGTCATAGCAATGGCGATAAACATACCGCCAATAATATGCTTAAGCGCAAAGGAACCGGCTTTCACATCCCAGTTAAAAATAGTTGTGTACCCTTTATCGGACATCATTTCCCATGCGCCTCCAAAATCTGTTCCTAAAGCTTTTATTACCGCAATAATGCACACAACCAGTCCAACTAACATACCGGTCGTTTGCAATGTGTCGGTATAAATAATTGTTTTTACACCTCCTTCGAAAGTGTATAAGAGTATTAACGCGAGAATTACAAGTGTTGTTAATATAAAAGGAATACCAAGATCTTTAAAAATAAAAATTTGCAAAACGCTTATTACAAGATATAACCTTGCCGTAGCACCAACAGTTCTTGAAAGGATAAAAAAGAAAGCGCCAGCCTTGTGTGCATTTATACCAAATCGTTTTTCCAGGTAGGTGTAAATACTGGTAAGATTCATTTTGTAATAAAGCGGTATTAATACAAAAGCGATAACTGCATAGCCTAATAAATAGCCAAGGACAACCTGGAAATAATAAAAATTTCCCGTGCCTACGCCGCCCGGAACACTTACAAATGTAACTCCGCTTAAGGACGTTCCGATCATTCCAAATGCGACAAGCATCCAGTTACTGCTTCGATTACCAATAAAAAATGATTCGTTATTTGAATTGCGGGAAGTGAACCATGCAACAGCAAGCAACAAAACAAAATAACCAATAACAAAAGTGAACAACAGAGCCGGAGACATAAGATGATTTTAAATTAATGATCCTGCATTACAGATAAATACGATATTTACTGCAATAAAAGTTGACAAGATAAAATAATTCTATGAAGATAAACTCACTTGCAGTTTTTTGCGGGTCAAAGAATGGGAATAATCCAGTTTATACGGAACATGCGAAGGAACTTGGAAGAATTTTAGCCAACAATAATATTACGCTTATATATGGTGGTGGTAGCACCGGTATGATGGGTGCTGTAGCAGATGCAATGATGGAAAGTGGGGGAAAAGTGATCGGCATCATACCTCAAAGACTGGTGGACTGGGAACATCAACATGAGAACATTACAGAATTATCGGTGGTGGAAGACATGCATGTTCGTAAGAAAAAAATGTACGAGCTATGTGATGCTGCTGTCATTTTACCAGGCGGTGTCGGCACCCTTGATGAATTTTTTGAAATGGTAACGTGGAATCAATTATCCATTCATGACAAAAAGATCTATATCATTAATTCAGATAATTTTTTTGATTCGCTCCTGAAACATCTTGAACAAATGGAAAAACAAGGGTTTCTTTACGAAAGTGTAATAGAACGGATCACTGTTTTCAAAGAGCCACGTGAGTTGCTGCCGGAACTTAGTTGAATGCTAGTTACCCTGATTTTTGCCGCCACCCTGGAATAACGGGATCTGGACGCCTCCTCTTATGATAGGGATAGTTCTTCCATACGCATCTGTATAAGGAGAGTAAATATTATTTGAAATATCAAACAATACTGCAAGATAAAAATGCGGGGGCCCTCCCCGGCCCATGCGACCTGTAGTATATCCACCACCCACAAGAAAGCTACTTGCTTCCGATCGCTCTTTTGTGGAAGGCCCATTATTTGGCAAAATATATTTTAGATGCAAAAAATTATACTCCCATTGAGCCTGTGCGAACAAAAACCGCACAGGATATAACTTTACAAAACCACCGCCTCCATAATTTTGTTGTTTAAGCCTGTCATCAAATACATAGTAATCCCTGTATGACGTATAAGTATAATTAATAACGATCCCCAGGTCAGCCCAGTTTGTAATACTGTAGCCAAAGACGGGGCTCGCCCCAATAAGAAATGTATTGGCATAGAACCCCAATGAAACGCTGCCGCCTGTAAATAATTTTTCCTTAAAAGGTACTTTGGGTTTCTCCTCTTCTTCTTGTGAATTTGAATTTAAAGAGATCATTGAAGCAATAAAAAAGAAGATGATCAATTTGAATTTCATAACCAGGTTTTTAATTAGTTGCTAATTTACCTCCATTTGTTCGGCTGCAATTAAATCTAATCGTTAAAATATTTTATCGGCATTCAAAATATTATTAGGATCAAATGCTTTTTTAATTTGCCGCATCAGGTCGAGCTGCTTTTGCTCAAACATAATATTCATAAAGCCTTTCTGAATAAGACCAATGCCATGTTCACCGCTGATCGTTCCACCAAGTTTTTTTACCAATTCAAATAAAGCCCTGAGGCTTTGCGTCATCTCTGCATCGCCAAAGCTATTTGGTGTTCCATCTTTATGAATGCGTATATGCAGGTTACCATCCCCCGCATGACCGTAACAAACTGCATTAAAATTATATTTTGCACCGATCTCTTTTACGCCGCGGATCAACGCAGGCAACTCTGCCCTTGGTACCACTGTATCTTCTTCAATTGTATAACCCGCCAGCTTTACAGCTTCAGCAACCCTTCTTCTTAATTTCCACAATTCTGTTTTTTGTTGTGCATCATCAGCAAAATAAATTTCACCAATGTCATAATGCGTCAACATCTCACCTATAGCTTCCATTTCACTCATCAGCAAATCCATATTATTTCCGTCCACTTCAATGATCAGGTGAGCTTCGATATCATCACTTATCTGCACTGCACTGCTGTCAACAAACTTGCTGACAATTTTCAACGCATCAATTTCCACAAGCTCCATTGCACTTGGCACAAAGCCAGCCCTGAAAATGGCGCTGACGGCCTCTCCTGCCTGTTCCAGTTTTTTAAAAGGCACCAGCATCAGCAGATCATGCTTAGGATGCGGGATTAAACGCAACACGATCTTTGTAACAATACCCAATGTGCCTTCGCTGCCCACAATTAATTGTGTAAGATTATAGCCAGTTGAATTTTTTAAAACATTCGCTCCGGTCCAGATAATTTCGCCTGTAGGTAATACCACTTCAAGATTCAATACATAATCTTTTACGACACCATACTTAACTGCTTTTGGGCCGCCACTGTTTTCAGAAATATTTCCCCCGATAAAACAAGAGCCACGGCTTGCAGGATCTGGCGGATAGAATAATCCTTTTTCTTTTACAGTCATTTGCAAAACTTCTGTGATAACCCCGGGCTCTGTTGTTACTTGTAAATTCCTTTCGTCAATGTCAAGAATAGAATTCATTCTTTCAGTACTTAATACAACTCCACCAAGATGTGGTAATGCTCCGCCGCTTAATCCAGTACCCGCACCTCTTGGAGTGACGGGGATTTTTTTAGAGTTACAGATTTTCATTAGTGCACTGATCTGGTCAGCGTTTCGTGGCTTAATAACCACGTCAGGTAAATAGTAAAGATTTTCTGTTTCATCATGTGCATAACGGTCAAGCGTCTCATCATCATATAACACATAATTTTCTCCAACAATATTCTTAAACTCATCGATAATTTCTGCCGTCAGGGTTGATTTGAGATTTGTCTGCATAGCGCTGCTTTATTTGCGGAGCAAAAGTCGCATAAATCATTAATATGATAGACTGATTAGTAGGCTTTATTTCTCAGATCAGGACACATGCTTTGTCGCTTATTCCCCATATAAGAATCAAAAAGACCTTCTTTGATCAGGGAGAATTCAAAGGCGCCGCGGCCGTTATTATAATTTTTCAGCGTTGAAATAGTGACATCATAAGTAAAAGTTGCTTTAATGTCATTCCATTGCAACCCAACCATCGGAATCAAAGCGTCCTGGTAGCGATAGTACAATCCACCTATCAATTGATAAGCTCCATCGCCGGAAAGGTCATAATGCGCATTTAGTCCTGCAACCATTTCAATTGACTTCGCCTGGGTGGTAAAATAAATATTAGGGTTAACAAGCCATTGGTTATTCACAAGGAAACTTCCATTTATAAAACCTATATGTCTTACGGCAACACGATTATCAACGCCGGCAGTTTGATTGAAGAAAGATTCTCTTGGCCGGTTGACATGGTGTGCTGAATAACCTGCATTGAGGTAAACTTTTTCGTTGGGAAAATATGCATAGTTCAAACCCAGCTGGATATCCAGGTAATTTATATTGTTATTCGCCAGCGCAACAGACGTCGGAAGCTTATTATCAAAAAATTTCCCATCATATTGATCAGGGAATTTCAGATTAGTTACATTTATCTGTTTATTGGCCCAGCCTACATTAAAACCTGCACTTACCAGACTTCCGGCATTTATCAACTGATGATATGCGATTGATCCATAAATTTTCGTTGATGCAAGATTGCCACTGCCTGCGACATCACGAAGAATAACACCACCTGCACCGATCCAACCTGTTTCAAAACGATTGCGCATAACCTGCGCATCACCAAATGCACTCATGGTTTTATAAGGAATAGCCATGATACTGGACCATTGATTTCTATAATTAACACCAATACGGTAATCGCCACCCGGTATAAATCCTGTGTTTGCGGGATTAGTTGTAAGCGGTGAATTCATGAATTGCGAAAAATGCAGATCCTGTGCATTCATACCCATTACCAGCAACAAATTCCAGACTCCACTTAATATGATGATCCTTCTTTTCATTTTCACATTTGCATATTATCTGATTAACGTTATATCGCCTTTTTTAGTTGTTTTGGTTCCGTCAAAGAATTCTACATCTAACGTATAAGCATACACATCCATTGGCTGAAATACACCTTTAAATTTACCATCCCAGCCGATATTTTTGTCATTTGTTTCAAAGACTTTTTGACCCCAGCGATTCCAGATAATAAATCTGATCTTAGTAATGCCAAAGCCTTTTGCGAAAACTTTACTATTAATATCACCGCTTTGCGGTGTAAATGCATTTGGTACATCTACTAGTGCAGCTATAACAGCGCTTACCGGCTGGCAAAGAGTATCCGCACAACCAGCAGCGTTTATTGCGATAAGACAAGCATTGTAAGTTCCGGTTGCGTTGTACTGATGTTTAATTTGCAATCTTGATGTTGTAAGCAAACTATCCCCATCTCCAAAAAGCCATTTGAAATTCACTGCATCCGGTGAAGCAAGATTGTTAAATGATGTTGGCGTGTTTTCTATAGGAGGATCAGGTGCAAAACTAAAATTGGATACAGGGTCAGCGAAAACATTTATCGTAAATGTGGTCGTATCGGCAAGATTACACGTGTTCGGATCATTTGCGATCAGCGTTATTGTATACGGGCCCGGCGCAGTATAGGTATGCACAGGGTCTATTTCAGTACTGGTAGTATTATCGCCAAAATCCCAAAAGAATGTTTGACCCGCTATGGATGTGTTTGCAAATTGCGCCGTATAGGGGACACAACCTGTTGGCGGAGTTTCAAACTGGGCAACTACCAAGGGTGCAATCCTTATAACTCTTGCAAATGTGTCGGGTGCATTACAATATGCGGTATCAAGCAAGGTCAATACTACGGTATACGTTCCAGGTGCTGAATAGGAATGGAAAACAGGATTGATACCGGCAATCACCGTTGGTGAATTATCGCCAAAATCCCACATAAAAGATGTGTTCGTAAAAGGTCTTAGTGGCGAAGTTGTAGATAGGTTATCAAACCGGTATTTTAATGAATCACATGGATCAAGCTTAAAAGGATTAAAATCAAGGAATGCAGGTAGATTACCCACTTTAATATTTAAGTATGCTGTATCACGAATATTACATGTAGTAGAATCTTCAGCTATTAACATCACCCTGTACAAGCCGGGTAAATTAAATGTGTGACTGGTATTTGGTGTAGTCGTAATTACCGGGTTGGGTGAAGATCCGTCACCAAAGTACCAATAGTATGTTACAGCGTTAGCAACAGTGTCTCTGAAATCAACCGTAAGCGGGGCACAACCTGAAGTATCTCTCGGTACTCCATCAATGATAGATTGAAGGCCTGCGTCAACACCTGAAAAATCAAATGAAATTTTGACCATAGCCAGGTTGCACAAGGCCCCACTCGATGATGCATTTACAGGACCAGCCACGCCCGGAGATATAGGGAAAGGTGCGGTTCTGCCACAATTTGCGCAAATCGCCTGGTATATCACACCCTGTTTATCAAAACGGCTTGTACCTCCATCTACGTGATCCGCTAGTCCTCCGGCCTGGCCAAAAAAGCTTCCGAACAATTGCTGAGTTGCATTTTTCTTTAATACAAAGAAGTAAAAATCATTTCCGTCTGTAGTGGTTTGAATTGCATCAGCGGTTACAGGCAACCCTGTCGTCAATGACGACTCAAAACTTTGTTCTATGATCCCACCCCAACCGGAGACGTAAACGTTCTCGCAATTATCAACAAGGAATGCAGTAATTGATATGCTGGGGATGCCGCTTGCCTTGCCAAAAGTTGTTGAATAAATATACCCGGAAAGATCTGGTCGAAGCTTGCATATAAATTGCGGTGCTCCGGGAACGCTATATCCAGCATTAGATATTGGCCAGCTTCCTCTTGTTTGCCCGCAAACATATGGGAACCCTGCCTGGTCAAATTGAATACCATAGACCTGGTCAGTATTCGGCGTACCCAAATAGGTGGATCGAATAAGTGAATTTCCTCCATTTGAGATAATAGAAACAAATCCGTCAATTCCGCCCTGGTTAGTTGAATGGATCACGGGACCTGAAGTGCCTGGAAAATTTCCACTCGCAGTACCCCCGGCTACATAGATGTTTCCACCTGGTGCTAAAGAAAGTACATAACCGGCATCTTCGCTACTTCCTCCAAGATAACTTGCAAATGATAAGGCAAGGGATGAATTAAATTTTAGAACGACAGCATCCTGAACTCCGCCATAGGTTGTCTGAAAGCCTCCTGTGGTTGGAAAATTATCTGATCTTGAACAGGAAGCCACATATATATTGCCCGATCCGTCAAGTATCACTTCACTTCTTCCATCATCTCCATAATTCTGCTGCAAAGAATTAAATCCTCTTGTTGAAGAAATATTAACTCCGTCATCATTGGTGCCTCCTATTCGCTTTGAACCAAGAAGAGCAGAACCAGCCGCGTTTAATTTCACAACAACTATATCATAGGATCCACATGAACCGATCAGATCCGAAGCTCCATTGCGAAGTGGAAAGGCCCCATTACCTGTCGTTACGGAATTTGTGCGGCCTGCAATAACAAGATTGCCTGCTCCATCTGCTACAAGACTATGTGGTTGCTCATTGCCACCGCCGCCAATGTATGTTGCATAAATCCTTGTGGATCCATCAGGTGATAATTTCATTATACCCATATCGATCGCTGCATTACCCGTACCACCAGCCCACACTGTTTGAAATGCTCCTGTTGTAACAGGAAACCCAGGGCCAAAATTAATACCACCCCCAAAGAAACTACCATCAGGTCCATAGGTTGCCGTGAAGCCCCAGTTATCTCCGCCACTTCCGGAAAAAGAAGAAAAGATCAATGTTGGATCTATAATAAGAACTTCGTTATGATTATAGCCCTTAATGTCAAATCTTATCTCGTTTCCGATTAATACATATTTCGCAGAAATTGTTTTGCGTTGATTGTTCTCATATTGATAGGTATAAGGATTCAACTCTTTTACATCACCTACAGAAGTTTTAATAATAAGCTGCTTATCCTTTATTTCAAGTTTATCTGCGCCGGAATAACGCAACGCTATCTTGCTGATATCAGCACCCGGGTTTACAATTATGTCATATTTCATAGTGCTATTATTTGTATAATAGCGAACATCAATTCCGGGATAAATATTTTTTGCAGTGACACCCTGGTAAATCTTACAATTAGTTGCCCATTTAGAAGGATCATTGCCGATAAAATAATTATTGTAGTGTGACATTGCCTTATCAGGTACCATTTCTACTTTACCTGCTGCACCGGCAAAGTCAACTGCATAGGCATGTGATCGAAGAATGAGTGGTGATTTTCTTTGATTAGAACTTCCATCCGGAGAATGGCCCTTTGCAACTTCAATAAGTTGTTTTAGATCCTGTTCATTATGTTGTAGCACAGTAAAACCTCCCGAGCGGATAAAAAAACTACCGGAAGGCACTTCGCTTCTGAACTTAACCTTATTATCCCACTGTCCTTTATTTTCAATAAATTCTATGTTACCAAGTTGGGCCTTAACTGCAGTTGATAGGATAAGTAAAAGCACAGATGTATATAGATAACGGATCAATTGTTATATTTTTTTCAATTTACCGAAAACAGCGGAAAAATGGCCTTAAAACTTGTGTTAAGATATACGACTCCATGCTGTTTTACCTTGAACGCCTTGAAGGTAGCTCGTGATCCGCAAATTTTCTGCCGATTTCAAGTCGGGATCATTATCCATAATATCTTCTGCAAAACGTCGTGCTACTTCCAATAAAGACCTGTCTTGGACTATACTTGCCAGCTTAAAGTTTAATACACCACTCTGTTTTGTTCCTTCTATATCACCGGGTCCCCGCATGTCCAGATCCTTTTCAGCTATAATAAATCCATTATTTGTTGATGTCATTATTTTCATCCTTTCCCGGGCATCATTTCCAATTCCAGAACCAGTTAATAAAATACAATAACTTTTATCGGCTCCCCGGCCGACTCTTCCCCGTAATTGATGCAATTGAGATAACCCGAATTTTTCAGCGCTTTCAATAATCATTACGCTGGCATTGGGAACGTCCACTCCCACTTCTATAACGGTAGTTGATACCATTATATGCGTATCACCTGTAACAAATCTGTACATATTATTGTTCTTTTGATCCGCTTTTTGGCGACCATGCACCATACTTATCCAATACTTTGGTTCGGGAAACCATGCTTTTACATTTTCGTAACCTTTCATCAGGTTTTCGTAATCCATTTTATCACTCTCCTCTATCAGCGGAAAGATGATATACACCTGCCGTCCTTTTGCGATTTCAATTTTTATGAACTCCATCACTTTAGGCCGATCTTTTTCATAACGATGAACCGTTGTGATTGGCTGCCTGCCCGGAGGCATTTCGTCAATAACACTATAGTCAAGGTCTCCATAAGCCGTCATTGCCAGGGTACGTGGAATGGGAGTGGCGGTCATTACAAGAATATGTGGAGGTGTATCATTTTTTTCCCAGAGCATTGCTCTTTGAGCTACGCCAAACTTGTGTTGCTCATCTACTATCCCTATCCCAAGATTTTTAAACTGAACTGCCTTTTCAATCACTGCATGTGTGCCAATCAGAATATGCAATGAACCATCATCCAATTTCTTCTGAAGTGATTTTCTTTCGGCGATTTTTGTTGAGCCAGTTAAGAGTCCAACTTCCACCGGCATATCTTTCAATAAAGCAGTAATATTATTATGATGCTGTTGAGCCAGCACTTCAGTTGGAGCCATCAAACAGCTTTGAAAACCATTATCTGCCGCTATTAGCATGGTAAGTAATGCAACCATTGTTTTACCACTACCAACATCACCTTGCAATAAACGGTTCATTTGTTTACCGGTAGCTGTGTCTTTTCTTAATTCTTTGATCACTCGTTTCTGTGCTCCTGTAAGTTCAAATGGCAAATACTTTGTATAAAAAGTATTGAACAGCTCCCCGACTTTTTCAAATACAACACCTTTTGAAAAACGATGGCGTTGAGATCTCAATCGTGCCATTCTCAACTGGGCGAAAAAAAATTCCTCAAATTTCAAGCGCTTGACTGCTTCATCGTATTCCAGTAGCTGCGCTGGAAAATGAATTTGTGAATAAGCCTTGAACCGACTTACAAGTTTTAGTTTACTTAAGATCTCTTCGGGCAGGTTTTCAGGAAGATCTTTTTCGCTTATCAGCTTTATCAATGTTTCGGTGAGCTTTCCGATCTGTCTTCCGCCAAATGACTTAGATCTTAATTTTTCTGTGGTGGGATAAATGGGTTCAAGAAAAGATTTCCCTTCCGATGTTTCGTTTGTAAGTAATTCCATTTCCGGGTGTATGATCTGAGGCTGTCCCTGGAAAAAACTTACTTTTCCAAAAACAAGATATTGTTGTCCCGGCTGCAAAATTTTTTGGATCCAGCTAAGACCCTGGAACCATGCCAGCTCAAGTGACCCTGTCTTATCTCTCAATGTTGCAACCATGCGTCTCCCACTTTTTAAACCAACGATGTCTAGATTATGCAAAGTGCCTGCAACCTGGATATAATCAGTTGATGACTCAATGTCGGCAATAGGATTCACTTTGGTTTTATCAATATGCCTGTGAGGAAAGTGATTCAGGAGGTCATAAAAAGTAAAAATATTCAGCTCTTTTTTTAGCAGTTCGGCACGCTGAGGCCCTACTCCTTTGAGGTATTCGATCGGGCTTTTAAGTATGTCAGAATTTGCAGGTATAAGTCCGTTTTAAACAAATGTACTATTCCGTTTGAAGATCAGAATGCTCGTCACTCTTAAAAGAAGGTGCCTCGAAAAAACAAAATGCACAGAAATTCGTTTTATTTTTACTTGTCCAATATTTATCCTGAAAAAGACCAAAATGAACAACCATTTTAACCTGCTGCAAGCTTTCATCAATTTTTCCGATTTCAAGTTTGGCATTCTCACCTATGTAATGGCTTTTGTCCTTACATTGATCTTTATCCCGCCTGTAATTTTTATGGTAAAAAGGTTCAGGCTTTTTGACAAACCCAATGCAAGAAAAGAGCATTCGGTCCCAACGCCGACGTTTGGTGGTATTTCAATCTTCACCGGTATGATGGTGTCACTTTTATTTTGGTTCCAATTCAACAATCATCCGTCTATCATTACTTTCTTTTTATCTATGATTCTTTTATTTGGTGTTGGAATAATGGATGATTTGAAAGACCTGCCTGCCCGTTACAAATTGATCATTGAAGCTGGTCTTGCTTCGTTACTTGCCGTTGCTGGAATTCGTATCACAAGTTTTGGCGGACTGTTTGGGATTAACGAACTACATATCATGGCGCAATATGTAATCACGGTTGTTACCATAGTTGGCATTACGAATGCATTTAATCTTATTGACGGGATCGACGGACTTGCAGGTGGTCTTGGATTCATGAGCTTAGTTACGCTTGCTATTTTTCTTACTATCAGTAAAGACTTAAATAGTGCAATGATCGCATTTGCATTAGCCGGCGCGTTACTTGGCTTTCTATATTTCAATTTTAATCCGGCAAGAATCTTTATGGGTGATACAGGATCTCTGGTATTAGGATTTATAATTGCTGTGCTATGTGTACAATTAATGAAAGTAAATGCTCAACTTGTTGTGCCCGTAGTTCCCAATATCTATGTTTTTACTTTGGGTATTGTGATGATACCTGTGTTCGATACGCTGCGTGTATTTGGAATAAGGATATGGAAGGGACGTTCCCCTTTCTCTGCTGATAAAACACATATCCATCACCTGGTGACCAATAAAGGCTTTACCCATGGATTTGCGGCCAGGCTCATTTGCGTATTCCACGGTTTTATTCTTATACTCGTGTATTGGATGAAAGATCTAAAACCCGGATTGCAGGTCCTGGTTCTTTTCTGTTGTATGCTTCTCCTCATTTACTTTTTTAAACATCTTGGAGTATTAAAAAAGTATTTTATTTCAGGAACCGGTAATCTGGCAAGCCAGCCACAGCCCGAATAAAAAGCATTTGAATCTTTTGCTCAATTTGCCTGGTGCAATTCCGGTAATCCAATAATAAAGGTGGAGCCCTTATCAATTTTGCTTTCGGCTTTAATAAAGCCATTATGTTTTTCAACTATTTTTTTACAAATAGATAATCCTACACCGGTGCCTTCAAATTCATGGTAACTGTGCAGACGCTTAAAAACTCTGAAAATGTCTTCCGCGTATTTATCATCAAAGCCAATTCCGTTATCCTGAACAGTAATTTTATAAAAATTTCTATCACTGTTAAATTTTGCAAACCCTGATACATCCCTTGGATCTATTTTCTCTGATCGTATGTCAATGATCAAATCTCCTGATGGTTTTCTGAATTTGATAGCGTTACTTAAGAGATTGTAAAATAATTGTTGCATTAACCCTGGTACAGCTGAAACAACCGGCAGCTCATCGTAGTTTATTTTTGCATTGCATTTCTCTATTTCAACTTCAAGCTCAGTCAATGCATTCCTGACGAGGTCTTTTAATGGAGTTTTCTTGAAATCATTTGAGCTAACTGTATGTCTTGAAAAGTCGAGAAGATTATTGATCAGGTTCTGCATCCGTTTTGATGAGCTGATTATCTTACCAAAATACTTTTCGCTGTCGGGGTCAAAATTGTTATTCTTTAAGATCTTATCACTGAACACCTGTATTTTTCGTAAAGGCTCCTGCAGATCATGTGAAGCCATATAAGCAAACTGATCAAGCTCTTCATTCATCTGCTTCAAACTTTCATTTTTAGCGACGAGTTGTTCATTCAACAGATTGATCCTTACCTCAGATGCTTTTTTTTCTTCGATCTCTTTCTGTAAAAATTCATTGGCCGCAAGCAACTTCTTTTCCTGTTGCATCAATTGTTGATTTTTACTGTACAATTCAACAAATACAGCAACTTTGGCCCTCAGTAACTCCGGCTTGATGGGTTTATAGATGTAATCCACCCCGCCCATGCGATAGCCTTTAAAAATAAAGTCCTCGTCATAGCTGTGCGCTGTAATAAATATGATAGGAATATTTCTCAGTTTATCACGTTCATAAATAATGGTAGCAGTTTCATAACCGCTGAGTTCCGGCATTTGCACATCCATTAATATGAGGGAAAAATCATGATCATTCAGGAGGATCTTAAGGGCAGCCTTACCTGAACCGGCTTTGACAATAGTATAATTATCCTTTTCAAGAATCGCTTCTATGGAAATAAGATTGTCTGCCCTGTCATCTACAACAAGAATCTTAGCCTCAGGTTTTCTTAGTGCGTTTTGCATTCCTTGATTCACTATTTATACATCCATACCCTCATTAGTGACAGCAGTTGATCGACTTTTACAGGTTTAGTTATATAATCCGATGCACCTGCATCAATACATTTTTCACGGTCACCTTTCATGGCTTTGGCTGTTACTGCTATGATCGGCAATGTTTTATTCTTATGTTCCCTACGTATCTTCTGCGTGGTTTCATATCCATCCATCTCCGGCATCATAATATCCATTAAGACGATGTCGATATCATGGTTTTCATCCAGGATCGCCATTGCCTCCTGCCCGCTTTCTGCCGTAATTGTATGGATCGCATATCGCTCAAACGCAGTTGTTAAAGCAAATAAATTTCTAACATCATCATCCACGACAAGCACTTTCTTATTAGCTAATATGTCATTTTTTGCACGAAGGTTCTCTATGAGCTTTCTCTTTTCTGACTGCAGATCTTTATGATCAATATGCAATAACATCACCATTTCTTCCAATAGCAAGTCAAGACTAGTTACATCTTTCAACAATATTTTATTTGCATACTGCTTTAACTGATTTCTTTCTTTAGGTAAAAAATCTTTAGCTGAATAGATCAACACCGGTGTCATTTGCAGCTTGCTGATGGTGCTGATCTCTGTCACGAGGTCAAGCCCGCCAATATCCGGAAGCATATAATCAACAATGATGCAATCATAAGTATTCTGGTTGATCAGGTCAAGAGCCTTACGGCCGGTGGCAACAATTTCAATACTGATCAGGTCTCCATTATCAAGTACTTTTTTCATTTGTGATGAATCCAGTTCATTATCTTCTATCAGCAATACTTTCTTTTGCTTTTTCACATTGAACTGAACAATATCATTAAAAAGATTGCTTAACGCTTCTGTTTTCAGAGGCTTCAAATGAAAGCTTCTTGCCCCACGTTGCATGGCCAGTAACCTGTTTTCTTCGCCGGAAATAAGATGGACGGGAATATGCCTGAAATTAATATCATTCTTAAACAGATCAAGCACTCTCCATCCGCTGGCATCCGGCAATTTCACATCAAGGGTAACGGCGACAGGACAATACTTATTTACCAGATCAAATACATCTCCGAAATGAGTGGCCACCACAACTTTCAGATCCAGTTCATGCGCCTTTTCTATCATTATCTTTCCAAATCGAACATCATCTTCAATTACCAATACCACCTTATCATTAGCCAATATATTATTCCGATCATCACCAACTTCGTTTATTATTTCATTCAATGCATCCAGGTCTTTGGTTTCACTTACTTTAATAGTAGGTACCGATTGGATCGTTGCATCAGCCACACCCGGCGCTAATTTATATTCGCTTACCTGAAGATTTGTTTGTTTTTCTCTCTTTGCCTTGGCGGGATCATAATCAATAGGCAGGAATAAAGTGAATGTACTTCCTGACCCAATTTCACTGATCAATTCAATTGAACCGCCCAACAGGTCTGCGAGACCGCGGCTGATAGACAATCCAAGACCGGTACCTCCATACTTGCGGCTTGTCGAGCCTTCTGCCTGCTGGAACGCTTCAAAAATGATATTCTGCTTATCTTTTGAAATCCCAATACCCGTGTCCTTGATTTCAAAGGCAACAACTTTCTGCGCATTTACAAGACCGGGATGATGTTGCTTCCAATTATGATGTGCTTCATAAATACGCAACTTAACTTCTCCTTTCTCTGTAAACTTAAAGGCATTAGACAAAAGATTTTTAAGAATTTGATTAAGCCTTTGTGCATCCGTTTCCATGCTTGCCGGCAATTTAGGATCCAGATCGATCGTAAATCGCAGGTTTTTGTTTTCAGAAATATGTTTGAATGTTGTTTCCACAAAATTGGCGATCTCATGGAATTGCAGCTTAACAAAGTCAGTTGAAATATATCCTGATTCAATTTTAGACAGATCGAGAATATCGTTGATCAATTGGATCAGGTCATCACCACAACTATGAATTGTTTTTGCATAGCTAACCTGTTTCTCATTCAGATTACCATCATGGTTTTCATATAACTGCTGGGCAAGGATCAACAACGAGTTCAATGGTGTACGCAACTCATGTGACATGTTTGCCAAAAACTCTGATTTATATTTCGAGGTCAGCTGTAGCTGCTCTGCTTTTTCTTCCAATGATAACCTTGCTTCTTCTACCTCTTTGTTCTTTGCTTCCACTTCCTCTTTTTGCTTTACCAGAAGGTGAGCTTTATCCTGCAGTTCTTCATTTGTTCTTCTTAATTCATCAGTTAATGATTGTGATTGTACAAGCAAGCTTTCCGTTCTTGTATTCGCTTCGATCGTATTCAATACGATACCGATACTTTCTGTCAACTGGCTAAGGAAGTCAAGGTGTGTTTCGCTGAATGTATCAAATGAGGCCAGCTCGATAACGGCTTTGATCTCTTTTTCAAATAATACGGGTAGTACAATTACATTTAATGGAGATGCTTTTCCGAGTCCGGAGCTGATCTTTGTATAATTTCTTGGAACATTGGTCAACAAAATTCTTTCTTTTTCCAATGCGCATTGACCTACCAATCCTTCTCCTAAAGAAAATTCCCTTGCTGCCTTTACTTCCTCTCCAAATGCATAAGCTGAGAAAAGTTTGAGCTTTTGATTTTTAAAACTATCATCCTGTTCTAATATGTAAAACATTCCTTTCTGTGCATTCACCACCTGTGCCAATTCTGAAAGGATACGTCGTGTTACCGTGTTCAGGTCTTTTTGTCCCTGCAACATCTGCGTGAATTTAGCAAGGTTTGATTTCAACCAGTCTTGCTCCTGGTTACGTAATGTTGTTTGCTTCAGGTTTGCGATCATCTGGTTAATGGTATCTTTCAATTCTTCCACTTCACCTTTTGCTTCAACACGGATCATTTGCGTAAGGTCACCCTTTGTTACTGCTGACGCAACATCGGCGATGTTACGAACCTGTGTTGTTAGATTTTCCGCAAGCTGATTTACGTTTTCTGTTAAGTTTTTCCAGATACCAGATGCACCCGGCACACTTGCCTGCCCACCCAGCCTCCCTTCAACACCAACTTCACGGGCCACGTTTGTTACCTGGTCAGCAAATACTGCAAGTGTGTCGATCATCTCATTGATAGTATCGATCAACTGTGCAACCTCACCACGCGATACGATCGATAATTTTTGTTTTAAGTTACCTGTTGCAACCGAGGTTACAACTTTTGCGATACCACGCACCTGGTTGGTAAGGTTGGAGGCCATCATATTCACTGAGTCGGTAAGATCCTTCCACGTACCGGCCACACCCTGTACTTCTGCCTGGCCACCAAGCTTACCTTCGGTACCTACTTCACGGGCAACACGGGTTACTTCAAATGCGAATGAGTTCAACTGGTCAACCATCGTATTGATGGTATTTTTCAAATCGAATATCTCGCCTTTTACGTCAATAGTTACTTTCTTTGTTAAGTCGCCTGATTGTACTGCCTTTGTTACTTCCGCAATATTTCTTACCTGTGATGTAAGGTTACCGGTCATTTGATTTACTGAGTCGGTCAGATCTTTCCATGTACCCGCCACACCCGGCACAAATGCTTGTCCACCGAGCTTACCATCTGTACCAACCTCGCGGGCAACACGGGTCACCTCTGAGGCAAAGGCACGCAGCTGATCCACCATCGTGTTCAGCGTTTCCTTCAACTGCAGGATCTCACCGCGTACGTCCACAGTAATTTTTCTTGACATGTCACCGTTTGCCACGGCAATCGCCACATCAGCAATGTTTCGCACCTGGGCGGTGAGGTTACCCGCCATCTGGTTCACCGAATCGGTCAAGTCTTTCCAGGTACCCCCAACGCCAGGCACATTTGCTTGCCCCCCGAGTTTTCCGTCTGTTCCTACTTCTCTTGCAACACGGGTTACCTCTGAGGCAAAGGCACGGAGCTGTTCCACCATTGTGTTGATGGTATTTTTCAATTCAAGGATCTCACCTTTTACGTCCACCTCGATTTTACGTGACAAGTCACCATTTGCAACGGCGGTAGTTACCTCCGCAATATTTCTTACCTGAGAAGTAAGATTCGAAGCCATTTTATTTACTGAATCGGTCAGATCCTTCCAAAGCCCTTCAACACCCGGTACATCTGCTTGCCCACCCAACATACCTTCAGAACCTACCTCACGGGCAACGCGGAATACTTCTGAGCCAAAAGAATTCAACTGATCCACCATCGTATTGATCGTATTCTTCAATTCAAGGATCTCACCTTTTACATCCACCGTAATTTTTCTTGACAAGTCCCCTTTTGCAACCGCCGTCGTTACTTCTGCGATATTTCTTACCTGGCCTGTAAGATTCGATCCCATTTGATTTACTGAATCGGTTAAGTCTTTCCACGTACCACCCACTCCCTGCACTTTTGCCTGGCCTCCAAGTTTACCTTCAGTACCTACTTCCAGGGCAACACGGGTTACCTCTGATGCAAATGAATTCAATTGATCCACCATCGTGTTGATCGTATTCTTCAATTCAAGGATCTCACCCGCCACATTTACCGTAATTTTTTTAGAAAGGTCACCCGTTGCAACCGCTGTCGTTACATCGGCAATGTTTCTTACCTGCGCGGTAAGATTTGATGCCATTTGATTTACTGATTCTGTCAAGTCTTTCCATGTACCACCTACATCCTGAACCTTTGCCTGTCCGCCGAGTTTTCCTTCCGTACCTACTTCCAATGCTACACGGGTAACCTCTGATGCAAATGAATTCAACTGATCCACCATCGTATTGATCGTGTTCTTTAATTCGAGGATCTCGCCTTTTACATCCACCGTGATTTTCCTTGACAAGTCGCCTTTCGCAACGGCCGTTGTTACTTCGGCGATATTTCTTACCTGCGCGGTAAGGTTACCAGCCATCTGGTTTACAGAATCAGTCAAGTCTTTCCACACACCACCAATCCCTTTTACCGTTGCCTGGCCGCCAAGTTTTCCCTCACTACCAACTTCACGGGCAACACGGGTAACCTCAACAGAGAATGAATTCAGCTGATCAACCATCGTGTTGATCGTATTTTTTAATTCAAGGATCTCGCCTTTTACATCCACTGTAATTTTTCTTGATAAATCACCTCTTGCTACGGCGGTCGTTACCTCGGCAATATTCCTTACCTGGCCAGTGAGGTTTGAAGCCATTTGGTTTACTGAGTCAGTTAAGTCTTTCCATGTACCACCAATACCTTTTACTTCTGCTTGTCCGCCAAGTTTTCCATCGGTACCTACCTCTCTTGCCACACGGGTTACCTCTGATGAAAAAGAATTCAACTGATCAACCATTGTGTTGATCGTATTTTTTAATTCAAGGATCTCGCCCTGCACATCCACCGTGATCTTTTTGCGGAGATCACCTTTTGCCACTGCGGTTGTTACATCGGCAATATTTCTCACCTGTGCGGTAAGGTTGCCGGCCATTTGGTTTACTGAGTCAGTAAGATCTTTCCAAACACCTGCAACACCCTTTACTTTTGCCTGCCCACCCAATTTTCCTTCAGAACCAACCTCACGGGCGACACGGGTAACCTCCATTGAAAACAAGTTCAACTGCTTTACCATGTCATTTACTTCCGCTGCAATCTTTGCAAACTCGCCCTGCAAAACGTGATCACCAATTTTCAATGGCATTTCCTGTGAAAGATTTCCTTTTGCCACCGAACTAATGACGTGGGCTATTTCAATAGTAGGGTGAACAAGGTCAGATATCAAACTATTAATTGAATCAACTCCAGAGGCCCATGAACCCCGCGCAAACCTTGGTAGTTCAACCCGGTGGTTTAAATGTCCTTTAAGCCCAATCGTATTTCTGGCTTTTGTTAACTCCTCAACCAGGGCTTCGTTCAGCAGAATAATTCCATTGAGTGTGTCACATATTTTGCCACTGATGCCTAATTTATCTCCGGGCATGCGAACACTGAAATTTCCTTCTTTTACTTCCAGCAATAAGCGTAATAATTCATGTTTATCGATTTCATCAAAGTAACCGCCGTTATCTTTGCTTCCATTTTTTTGTTGTTTGGTGCCATTACCGTTTGCTTTTCCCGCAACTACGGGGGTTGATACATTGAGAGTTATATTATCTGCGGTGGACGCAGTACTTGCCTTAGCAGACTTGGGGGTTCTTTTCATACTATTTTTTTAAAATGCGAATAAGGGAAACCTTAACCAATAATAATTCCACTAATTTCAATCCTTGCAATTAGGGAAAGTCCTATCTTAGAAATGTAGATCAATTCTTATCTAAAAATTTGTGCCACAAAAAGTAATTACAAGCCCGGAGATACCATCCAAGTTTATATTGCTTGGGGAAGATGACGCCGATGATCAGGAAATGCTTAAGGATGTATTTTCTTCCATTGATGCCTCATTTATTCTATTTTTTGTAAACAATGGCAGTGAAATCCTGTCTGCTTTAGGTAAGCTACGGGAAGACCAAATGCCTTGCCTGATCGTTTTAGATTACAATATGCCGGGCCTTAATGGAGCCGATATTTTGCGGGAATTAAGCTCCAATGAACGTTATAAAAACATTCCGAAAGTTGTATGGTCTACCGCGGTTTCAGAAAAATTCAGAAGCCTTTGTCTCGAACTGGGCGCCATCGACTATGTAATCAAGCCAAATAATATAACGGACCTTGAAAAAATAGCCCGTTATATGTTGTCTCTTTGCTATGTATAAGATTTTTTTTAACCCCTTTTTACTGAAAAGCAGTGTTTAATATTTGCATGGAAATTGGCTTTTCCCACACCGTAATGTTTTTATTTGGTGAACTAAAACTGGATTTATTCTGGTGAGCACTGATCAAAAAGACCTTCAAATGGGGATTTTTTTCTACAATTTGCTCCACATATTTCCAGCCGTGCCCGTCGGGTAAATTATTATCTAAAAATAAAATATCGGGTTTAGCCTCATCTAATAAAAATAGTCCGCTTTGTAGCGTATAAGCCAAAAAAACCTCGAAATTCTTTCTGGCAAAGTATCCTTTCATAATCATACAAAAGTCAGTCTCGTCATCAATTATCAAAACCTTTGGCTTCATCCCATGTAATTGTAGTGTCCCATTAATTCCTTTTCATGAACATAAAATTAACTCAAAAACAAATTTGAAATCTATTGATTCGGTCAATCCACAAATACCAGCCCAATAAAATTTAGAGAGCCAACTACTAGCTTAATTCTGTGACATCAGACTCATCGTGGATTGGGGGCAATTGTTGAATTTTAAACGTAAAAATCCGAAAACTATATAGCTTAGTCTTTGCTTGCTTCCAATAAAACGATATAGGAATTGTTTTTGCTACATTGAGAACACAATTTAGATGTCATTTATAAATTTCACTTAATGCCGAACCAGAATAAGATAAGAATTGCCATAATAGAGGATGATGAGGACGACTTTCTGATCATTAAAGATTATATCTCAGATATTGAAGGTAAATCTTTTGTCGTCGACTGGTTCCAGGATTATAACGCAGCAATTGAGGCTATCAAAAACAAGGAATACCATCTCTATTTTGTCGACTATTTTCTTGGTCATAAAACGGGCCTTGATCTGCTGGAGACAGCCTTCGAATTAAATTTTGACAGGCCTATCGTATTACTTACGGGTTTAGGTAATAAAGCCATTGATATAAAGGCGATGGAACGAGGCGCCACCGACTACCTCGTAAAAACCGATCTCAATACGGAAAAATTAGAACGATGTATCCGCTATTCGCTTGAAAGATCCAATTTTTTAAAAGAATTAAAAACAAGAGAAGCGAAATACCGAAACCTATTTGAAAATTCGAAAGATGCGGTCTTTATTACTGATGATGATCTCAATTTTAGCGAAGTAAATGATGCTGCAGTACAATTGTTAGGTTACACGGAAAATGAACTTGTTGGACGTAACCTGCGTGAATTTATTGCCGAACACCGTTTGAATGGAAAATTAAAAAAGCTGAGTGACGGAAGGGCGATCGAAGACAATGAAATTAAAATAATAAATAATAATAATGAAACAAGAGACTGCCTGCTTTCACTTGCTTCACAACGCCAGGCAGATGATGAAACATTTGTAGTGCATGGAATAATACATGATATCACAAAAATTAAAAAAGCCGAGATGGCAAACCTGCAGGCCGAAAAGCTTGCAGCGAACGAACGGCTGATCCGTATGCTGGCGCATGAGATCAGGAATCCTTTGAATAATATTATTCTGTCCATAGATCAGCTGATGCCATTGGAAAGGGACGAAATGGAAAAGAGTTTCATGGATATTATCCAGAGAAATTCTTTACGCATTAACAATATAATTACTGAACTGCTCAACCTTGCCAAACCATCAGAATTAGTTCTTGTCGAGCAATCATTGCAGGACATCATAGATGAAAGCCTTGCGCGAACAAGTGACAGGATAAAACTCCAAAATATTCATGTCAAAAAGAATTATCCCTCCGAACCAATCCTTATACAGGCTGATAAGGAAAAACTTGTGATTGCATTTACGAATATTATCATTAATGCAATTGAATCCATGAATACGAACGGATTACTTACAATCAGCGTTTCCATTTCCGATGATGGCTACGAAGTTTGTATAAAAGATAATGGCAAAGGAATTCCAAAGGAACATTTACCAAAATTGTTTGAGCCATTTTTTACAATGAAAAAAAACGGAATGGGGCTTGGGCTGACTGTTTCCTATACGATCCTGCAATCTCATAATGCAAAGATCAAGGCGCAGAGCAGGGAAAATGAAGGAACGGAATTCCAGATTAGTTTCAAACAATGAGGACTACACATTTAATGCCTTCAACGCCTTTTCAATTGAATTGAATTCATTCAATACCGGCAAAAAAAGATCTCCCTTCTTTTTAATTCTTTGCAGCATGTTCTGCATTGTAAATTTCTTAGGAGTTAATTGATGATTCACTTCTTTCCATTCAAGTGGTGCAGACACGGTAGCGCCGGGCACAGGCCGTAAACTATAAACAGATGCAAGCGTTTGTCCTGTTCTGTTTTGCAAATAATCAATATAAATTTTAGGACCACGTTTGCTTAGTGATCTTTCTAGTGTAGTTATTTGTGGTAATTGCTCCTGCACAAGCGAGGCAATGATATGTGCAAAATCCTTTACGGTTACATAATCATATTTATTTTTTAGCGGGGTGTAAACATGTAATCCTGAAGCTCCGGATGTTTTGCAATATGATCTTACACCTGCTTTATCCAAAACGCTTTTTACCGCAAGTGCAGTATCAATTACTTCTGTAAATGTGTTTTTATCAGAAGGGTCAATATCAATAACCATCCATGTTGGATGGGTTGGTTTTTTTTCAGTGCTGTTCCATGGATTTAATTCTATACATCCAAGATTGGCCACATATAGCAAGGTTGCTTTATTATTACAAACTATATAATCAATAATTTTTCCATTGCTTTCACTTTTTACTTTGAATACATCCACAAAAGACGGTGCATTTTCGCCGGCATCTTTATGATAAAAACCACTATCCTTAATTCCATTGGGGTTTCTTTTTAAAGACAATGGTCGCCCTTTCAAATGAGGAAGAATATTTTCAGCCACCTTATCATAATAATCGATCACATCTCCTTTAGTAAAGCCTTCATCCGGCCAGTAAACTTTTTTACGGCTGGTTATAGTAACGATCTGCTTCCCGATCTTAACTTCCGATTTTTCTTTTGTAGCCATTTCCCGATTTAGATAATTTATTTTTCATTCCAATACTATGAAGCCTTACGTTTATCAGAAAGACTTGCCTTTAATTGTTCCATGAGGTCTTTAGTTTTTGAGTGTACCACCTTCATCGGTGTAAATGGAACAGCTTTTCCTTTTGCTTTAGCTTTAATGATCTTCAGTAATCTATCGCTGTAATCATCCCTGTACTTTTTTATATCAAAAGGCCCTGAAAGTTGATTAATAAGTGAAACCGCCATTTTTAATTCATCGGGTTTACTTTTCAACGCTGGCAGATCCAAATCTTTTGTTGTTCGGATCTCTTCATCAAACCGGATGCGGATCAATACAAGGACGTCATTTTTTGCTTTGATGACGCAAAGATGTTCTCTGTCACGCATAACAAATAATGCGATTCCTGCCTTACCGGTTTTTCTAAAGGCATCTCTTAACAAAGCATAAGCTCTTACTCCTGTTTTCTCCGGCTGCAGGTAGTACGGCTGTTCAAAATACATGCTATCAATTTCTGTTTCATCTACAAAATGCTTTATCTCTATATGTTTTGATTTTTCCGGACCTGCTTTTTCAAAATCAGATTTATCCAGCACTATATATCTGTCATTAAGGTAATACCCGCGTACAATATCGTCCCAGGGCACTTCCTTTCCTGTTTTTTCATTCACACGTTTAAACTTAATATTTGAATGGTCTTTGCTATCAAGCATATCAAGATCAAGGGTGCTATCCTGCACAGCGCTAAATAGTTTTATGGGGATGTTCACGAGACCAAAGCCCAAAGAACCAGTCCAGATTGCTCTCATAATTTTTTATTTTGTGGTTATAAAAACATGCCAAATGCAACTTTAATGATCATCCATTGATGATCTCGCCGCCATTTGGATGTAGAAATTGCCCCGTAATGTAACTGGCATCTTCAGAGGCAAGGAACAGATAAGCTGGCGCTATTTCTACTGGTTCGCCAGCTCTGCCCATAGGGACATCGCTTCCAAATTGCGCTACTTTTTTTTTGGGAAAACTTGAAGCGATCAGTGGTGTCCATATCGGGCCAGGTGCCACTCCATTTACCCTTATTCCTTTCTTTATAAGATTTGCAGACAGACTCCTGGTAAAGGAAACTATTGCGCCTTTAGTAGAAGCGTAATCTATCAATCCACCACTACCTCTATATGCGGTGACTGATGCGGTATTAATGATGGATGATTTCTTTTTCATATACGGAAGCGCCTCCCGGGTAAGCCAGAAAAAAGAAAAGATATTAGTACCAAAAGTTTTTAATAGCTCATGTGTAGTCAGATCCTCCAGGTTTTTATTTTCATAATGCAACGCAGCATTATTAACCAATAGATCGATTCGTTTATATTCTTTCACCACTTTCTTTATTACAGCCTTACAGTGTTTTTCATTAGCCAGGTCGCCGGGTATGAGGAGACATTTTCTATTATATTTTTTTTTGAATGATCGTGGCAGTATCGCGGGCATCCCTGTGTTCATTCAAATATGCAATAGCGATATCGGCTCCTTCCTTTGCAAACAAAACTGCCACAGCTTTACCAATTCCGCTGTCGGCCCCTGTGATCAAGGCAATTTTTCCCTTCAGTTTACCTGTTCCCTTTTTATCGGGATAATCAAATATGGGTTGGGGCGTAAGTTTCCTTTCAATTCCCGGCCTTTGCTGATGCTGCGGTTTCCTTACCTGCTTTTTCTTATTTCCTTTTTGCATAATGTTTTTAAGTAGAAAATTCTATACCATAACTGTTCCGACACGAAGCAACATTTTTCGGGCTGAGTGATGAAAAAAATCCCGATTTTTTCCCCTTCCCGCGAATTTTTACGCTTTAACTAAACGGCACGGTTTTTTGTGAAATGAAGTTGATTCCTGAACAAAAAAATTAATTTATGATTCGCAGTGCAATTATGTTTTTAGCAATAGCACTGATAACAGGGGTATTTGGATTTGGCGTGATTGCAGGAAGTGGTGCGGTAATCGCACAGACGATTTTCTTTATTTCAGTGGTTATGCTCCTGGTTTCTTTGCTGTCAAGTCCGCCACCCTCAAGGAGTATTGATTCATAAACGTATTTTGAATTCGAAGGGCGGTTCTAACCGGTTGTTAATACAACCGGTTTTTTTTGCGCCAACCTCCAACAATAAGGTCACAGTTGATGCTGTGACCTTATTTGAAAACTACAAATAAAAAGAAGCCAACAAAATTTTTCGATTGCCCCGTTAATCAGGGGTCAAAAGAAAAAGATTTAGTGATGAGCTGCTGCCGTATCTCTCATCATTTTTATTCTATCATGTGCTTGTCGTAAAATTGCTTTTTGATCTTCGAAAACTGCTCTAACATCTGGTGACAGATCATCGTCTTCCAGTGCTTCTTTATATGCTTTTTGTGCTGCATCTTCCCCAAACTCACAAGATGCAAGAACGCCTTTACGATCATCGCCTCCGAATGTGGCCTTTACATCCATCCATGTTCTGTAAATTTTACCCGCTGTTGTAGTTTCATCGGCAACCTCTTTATCACTATCATTTAGTAAACTTCTGAGCTCACTTGCAAACTGACGACTCTGTTGTGCCAACTCGCTGAATAATGACTGCAGATCCTGATCTTTTGCCTGCGCAGCTGCTTTTGAATATCCTGTAACGCGGTCGTTGTTGATCCTTATAAGATCTTTTAATTCTTCTGAATTTGCCATGTTGTTTAAATTTTAAATCAAATAATATTTTTTTATAAGCAATGAACGAGGAAATATTTCCTCATTCATTGCCCTGGGTACTTTTACTTTTTTATTTTTTTCCATAGGTAATGAACTGGTGTAATAAATCATATTATTCATTATATATACTGTCAATGAACTTGAACCTTATTAATATGAAGAAAAAAACATACCACGTTTTACAGTTATGTTGAAATAAAAAATACAACGGTTACACCATTGGTATCACATTTGATTTTATACATTACAAAATCTAGACAAATGGAAAATGATTATAAACTAATGTTTATAAAAAATAAACTACAGCAAATAAAAAGCGCGGTGATGTACGCCACGAATAGTAATATCGTAAGATTACCAAATGATATTGTAGAATTTGAAAGCGTAGACGATGATGGGCTTTTGTGGTTTAGTGCTCATATTCCCAGGCAATGGGTAAAAGCCTATGAACTACATTTTCCCGCTAAGCTTATTTTTTACAGGAAAGGAATTGATTATTATGTTGAGATCACAGGAACTGCGGTTGTTGTAAACAAGCAGGACGTCATGTATGGAGGAGAGAATGCAAATGGTGGTAAACTACTATTAAAAATGGTACCCTATTACATTGAGTATACTGAAACAGGCAAAAGAGAGGCAGGCTTTCGTAAACTAAAAGGGCAGGTCTATGATATTTTCATGAATACATTAGGTCTTAGCAGAACTCAAGCTCAGCCTCGTTTAGCCGAATAAAAGAATTTTATGGCAAAGTATTCCAGGAAAGCCGGTGAAAAAGTAGCAACGGCAATGAAAGAAATGAAGCAAGGAAAGCTTCGTAGCGGCAGGAGTGGTAAGAAGGTCACAAATCCGAAGCAGGCTATTGCTATTGGCCTATCTGAAGCCCGTGCAACCGGGGCAAAAGTTCCTTATAAGAAAACAACAACCAGGAAAAGATCGGTCAGAAACACAACCACATGATGATTTGTTGCATTCCCTCATATTCTCAATTGCTGAGAAAAAATTAGAATTGATTCAAATCGTCCTGACCTTTCTATAACCCCCTAATTTGCTTTCAGAACTCGCAACTAAGAATAATTGCTTAGGATGGATTTTCAACTACGGATCATTTCAATGATCCAACATAGTTGTATAAACAGATTCCAAATGCCTTTAAGAAGAAAAATAAGATCAGGATATATCATTGCTTTTCTTTTCTTAATGACCTCTTACTTTTTTATTTTTCAATCCATATGGAATGTGCAGAAAGAGTATGATTGGGTAGCCAATAGTTATAAAGCCGAAAATAAGATCGGGAAATTAAAAAACACTATAGGCGAAGCTGAAACCGGAGTACGAGGTTATTATATTACTAGAGACCAGGCTTTTTTGAAATATTATCACGAAGCACATGGGAATGTCAATTCGATTTATTATGAACTCAAAACGCTTGAGGCAAAAAACACGCAGCAACTGGGATTGCTGGATACAATTAAACAATTGATAGATTTTCGCCTCGCTTTAATGAAAACGAATATTGCTGCTTTTATGTTAGCAGGTGAACAATCGACACCTGAAATTGAATTTAACAGGCGAAGGGGACAAGCACTATTAGATAGCATAGACATATACACCCGGCATTTTATTGCAAACGAGGAAGAACTAATGAGTCAAAGAAAAAACAACCTCACTGGTTTTTTCAAGAAAACGAACGTAATTATTTTCATTTCGTTACTTACTTCGATACTCGCAATTTTCTATTCATTATTTACTTATAACAGGGAAAGCTTAGCAAGGGATGAGTCAGATAAGGAAAATATTCAATATCAAAAAGAGTTAGAAAATAAGATAGATGAATTGAAAAAGATGGATGCCGAAGTAAAAGAATTAAAAAGTATGGAGAAGTTTACTTCAACGGGGCGAATTGCCCGAACGATAGCTCACGAGGTAAGAAATCCCTTAACAAATATTTCGCTGGCTGCAGAACAACTGCAGGAATCCGGGATTCAAAACAATGAGTCTTCTATGTTGCTTGACATGATCAATAGAAATTCAACACGTATCAATCAACTTGTGTCTGATCTTTTAAATGCTACAAAGGTTATCGAACTCAATAATAAACCTGTAAATATTAATAAGATCCTGGACGAAACCCTGGTGATGGCTGCAGATCGTATCGATCTGGGTAAAATAAAAGTAGAAAAAAATTATTTGTCCCGCGGTTGTAATGTTTCAGTCGATGAAGAAATAATAAAAGTGGCTTTTCTAAATATCATAGTTAATGCAATCGAGGCTACTGAAAAAAATAAGGGTTTGCTTAAGTTAAGAACAAGAACCCACGGTGATAAATGCATTGTTGAAATTGAAGACAATGGCACTGGCATGGATGAAGACACGCAACAAAAATTATTTGAACCTTATTTTACGACTAAAAGTAAGGGGAATGGGCTAGGTTTAACCAATAGTCAGAACGTAATAATGAACCATCGTGGGAAGATCTCCGTCAAGAGTCAGCCGGGAAAGGGTAGCATTTTCATTATAGAGCTGGATGAGGCACAATAAAATTGTGGATTTTTTTCCTCATATTATCAGTCCGATGTTTGAACAATTGAATTCAGAATCGCGTCTTTCGAGAAAGGTTTAGAAATAAAATTATCGGCTCCATCAGATTTTGCCTTCCTTTTTTCTTCTGAAGAATCGTGCGCCGAGATCATGATAAAGTGAACCGCAGGGAATTTTGATTTCCATCGTTTTATCTGGTTAATACCCAAGCCATCAGGTAGATGGTTATCCAAAAAGACATAGTAAAACAAGTTGGGGGATTGAAGCATCTGGTCTGCTTCGGCCAGCGTACCAGCCACCACAGTTTGTATATTTTTTTGTCTTAAAATATGGCTTAAAAGGTAGCAAATATCGCTTTCATCATCAACGATCAGTGCTCTTTTGTTTTCAGGATCACTTGGCTTTTGAAGATTAGGGTCGGAATTATTTTTATTGTTTTTAATAGTCACATTATCATCTCCTTTCACTAAAACGAAAGCGGCAATTTTACTGCCAAACATGACCATCTAAAAATGATTTAGTAATTTAGTAAGAATAGTTTTGGCATGATTTCAGTTGAATTGTGATTTGATTGGATTTCAAAAAGTAAAACCCCCTTCACATGGCAAAAAGAGCTCTCATTATCGATGATGATATCGATCTATGTTTACTGCTAAGTCGTTTTCTGAATAAAAATGGATTTGAAACAAGTTCGGCCCATTCCGGAGCCAAAGGCATAGCCTTGTATGATCCGGCAAATTTTGATGTAGTGATTTGCGATTATCGTCTTGACGATATGGATGGAATAAAGTTGATCAAAGGCCTGAAAGCAAAAAATCCACAGGTTTCGATATTAGTGATAACCGGATATTCAGATATCAAAACAGCAGTTGAAGTAATTAAATTAGGCGCCTTTGATTATATTACTAAGCCGCTTATTCCTGATGAAGTACTATCCATCTTAAACAATCTTCTGACGAAAAACGAAGGAAAAAGCGCCGACCAGGAACAACCAAAAGAAAGTGCAACTGGTGCGAAAAAGAAATTCACTTTAGATTTTTATACCGGAAAATCACCGGCATCAGTTTTTCTTCACGAGCAGGCTAATATAATTGCCGGCACTAATTATAGTGTTTTGCTGTATGGTGAAAGCGGAACCGGAAAAGAAGTAATTGCCAGTATGATCCATGATCTCAGTGAACGGAGTCACAAACCATTTGTGGCGCTTGATTGCGGAACACTTTCCAGAGAATTAGCGGGCAGTGAACTTTTTGGTCACGTTAAAGGATCATTTACTGGTGCTATTCAGGATAAAGAAGGCCATTTTGAATTGGCAGAAGGCGGCACTTTATTTTTAGATGAGGTAGGTAATTTATCTGCCGGTGTGCAAGCTGCTTTACTCAGAGTAATACAAGAAAGAAAATTTAAGCGTGTTGGCGGGAATAAAGAAACCCCGACAGATGTTCGTATCATCGTGGCTTCAAATGAAAATTTGAATGAGGCATACAGGAAAGGAAAATTCCGCGAAGATTTATATCATCGGCTCAATGAATTCTCGATTCATCTTCCCCCGCTTCGTGAGAGACGTGAAGATATTATTCCGTTGGCTGAATTCTTCCTGGAACAATCAAATAAGGAAACAAAGAAAAACATCAGTGGCTTTAATGACGATGTCCTTAATATTTTCATGGAATATTCATGGCCCGGAAATCTCAGGGAGTTTCGCAATGTAGTTCGCAGAGCTGTCTTACTTACGCCAACTGATGCGAAGATCGCTGTTATTTCATTGCCCCAGGAAATTGTACACCATACGCCGGTTCAGCATACTTCCTCCTTTGAACAACCAATGCATCAATTCGAAGGATTAGCTCATCCCGAAACATTTACGAATAAGGATCTGTTGAAAGGTGCAGCAAGCAGGGCGGAATTTTATACTATCATGTCCGTGATGCAACAAGTAAACTTCAACAAGAAAAAAGCTGCTGAATTATTAAAGATAGACCGGAAAACTCTTTATAATAAACTTAAAAGTTTTCAAACCTCCCAGCAACAATAAATTAATTGACGCATTCTTGGAGGAAAAAAAATACACAATCGCAATTGTGTATTTTTTTTTGTTGCCTCTTACATTTTATTACTTATGCTTTAAACGTAGAATTCCTAAGGCATAATGTTTGTGAACCCGTTTAATGATATCTCAATCATTAACATAAAAATTTCAGGTTATGACAACACGAAGAAAATCAAGTCAGGGATTCGGAAGTATGGATTCCGATGAACGTAGACGCAGCACTCGCGGAAGTCGTCAATCACAAGGACGAAGTCAAAACAGAGATGAATATGAAAGCGATTATGAAGATTATGAAGATGAGGACGAAGATGATTATCAGGGTAACCGTTATATGAGTTCCGGTCGTAACCAAAATGACTGGGATGACGATGATTCAGGTTACGGCCGCGGAGGCAGAAGTATGCGTTCAGGTAGAAGTTTCGGGAACGAAGATGAATACGAAGATTATGATGATTCAGGAAATTGGGAAAGTCAGGGCAGAAGCCAAAGCAGGGGTTATGGCTATGGAGAAGACGATGATTATGGAAATTCCGGCGGCTCCTATTCCAGAAGGGGGTTTGGTAGCATGAACAGCAGAATGGGTTCAGGTGATGAAAGAAGTTATGGTTCAAGGTATGGAAGCGGAAGTGGACGTAATCAATTTTCTGGTGGATATAATAGTGGTCGTTCATCACGCGACGATTGGGGAAATGAATTTAACGAAGGCCGCAATAGAATGGGGCCGGGCAGATCCGGAAACGGTAGTGGCCGTAGTCAATCAGCGTATGGGAATAGCTCAGGTAGTACTTGGGGCAGCGGGAGGAATGAGGGACGCAGCCGCGGTGGCTATTCGGGAAATTCAGATGATCAATATTTGGGCAGAGGCCAATCAAGACGATATGAAGATGATTATAATCGTCCCGGAAGAAGCAGCAGAAGCGGAAACAGTGGAAACTCCCGTATGGGAAGACAAGGCGGTTCTATTTCTTCAGGCAGACGTAGCGGGCGCAGCCATATCTGGTAATATAATTTTAGAAAGATCTAGTAAGTAAGCGTATGAATCAGAAAATTAGTACAAACGATGCTACTGATACAAATAGCACAAAGGATGCTAACAAAGAGAACAATAAAACATCTTTATTGGAAAAGTTCTTTGTGGACCAGCTGAAAGATATGTATTGCGCTGAACAGCAGGAAGAAAACATATTTTTGTAACAATCGGAATGTTTGCAATACTGAAAAACCCGGCTTCGGCCGGGTTTTTATCATTTGATTTTTGGGTTCCCTGGTTATGGAGCAGTGTGTCCCGATTCCTTAAAAATATTTCTGATGCTTTTTTTTACATTAAGTTCATTAATTCCAGCACCGCCTAATCTTTCAGTTGTCCATCCCTGCCAGATTTTTTTATCAGAATCCGCATCTATCATTGTAACAGATACCGTAGCCTCCCGCACAGGAACCTGGTATTGCTGGTATCCCAAAAACTGAGAAGGATAATAGATCGTAGACCATCTTCTTGTATAAGGGTTATAATAAATACGACTGTAAGGCTGAGAATAAACCGGGTCGTTTTGAGTGGCTACATTTCTTTCCACAAGTACATCATAACTTACCAAAACATCAGGACTTTCATTAACCTCTCTCCAACCCCATCGTTGCAATTCTTCATTCACGGCATTATGCACACTAATATCAGCAAAAGAAGTTGCCCGGCTTGACGCATCATTTTCATCTGCTCTCACATCTACCCACATATAAGTTTTATACTCCGACAAATTTGTATTTGTATCCTTTTCTACGTATGCCGGTGTTGAACAACTATAAAATATGACCGCAACGCAAGAAAGCATTATCCCAACAATTGTCCTTTTCATAACATAGATTTAAAATTATAAATTAACCTTTGGTGATTTCTCTTCAACCGGCGCACCATCATTATATTCTTCCGGGTTACCAATGCCGGGGACCTCTTCAGGATTTATAATATCATTTTTCTGTTGCGGTCGGTTGGTACGTTTCTTTTTTGCTCTTTCGTCCTGAATATCCGGTTGACCAGAGCCGGGATATGTACTTGGCTCCTGCTCTGGCTCTCTCTCCTTATAAATGGAATTATCCGGTTGCGGAGCCTTTTTTTTATTTTTCCGTGTCATAATTATTTTATTTAGTGAATTAAATAATTATACGTCAGAGAGTACAAATTGAAAAACCTACCAATATCTCTTTTGAATCGCCTTCGCTGAATCAAGATGCATTTTTAATGTAGGCAAGGTTTTATCAGCAAAATTTTTCACGTCTATATCCGAAGCATTCGCTCTTGTATCTTCGAAAAGAGTAATTCCATCGTTATGTGACTTCACCATCATCGATATATACTCTTTATCAAAGGATTTTCCCGTCATTTTTTCCATATCCGAATACATTTTCTGTTTATCTTCCGAAGGTGAAGAAGGCAGTGACACATTTCTTTGTCCTGATAAATTCTTCACCTGGTCATTTGCAGCGGTGTGGTCCCTTTCCAACATTGCAGCAAAATTTTTTACAGCGTCGATAGTTGCCTTTTGTTGGGCAAGTTTAGCTAACTGTACTTCCGCTAATCCAGAATTGGCAGCTTTCGAAAGGAAAGTCCTACTCTTTTCATCTGTTACAACACTGGTCGCTGTATTCACACCAGCATCAGTCGCCGTAGTTGTAACAGTGGTGGTACTTGTATCTGTCCGTTCATCAGTAGTCTCTGCATTGTTGTTGCAGGCCATTAGGAAACAACAAAAAGCTACTAATGATGCAAAAAACTTTTTCATATTTTATTATTTTGAATTAAATATTTATTTCTACTCATCACTGTATCGGAAATCGTGCCATCAAGTTTATATTAGAGTTAATGATTTTTTCACATTTTCTTTACTGGCATGGTTTTTTCATTCTTAATAACAGAAGTTTCTTTGGGGTGTTTGATTTAAATTAAAATCGGAAACGATTTTTTATTCTGAGATTATACCCATTGAACCTGAACCAGGTAATGCTGGCGCAGGGACAAGAAACTTTAGAAAGAGTTTCGGTTCTACCGAAACTCTTTTTTTT
>CBFGXP010000005.1:0-44292 GCA_965652775.1 uncultured bacterium | reverse complement strand
TTGGTTACTTCGCCCTTCTATTGTTGGAGTTTTCTCACTATGATGATCTTTGTGCTTATGATACTATGTGGTAAAGCTATGGATTCCCTTCGCGGTCAGCTCGTAATTCGGAACCAAACTTTCACCACATAGTATCATAGTCACAAAGATCATCATAGATTGTCCTAAATAGAAAGACTACCACAGCATTTTATAGTTTTAGCTAACTAACGACTATTCGCTTATACCTTACTGGTACACATGAAAAATATATTATTAATCACTGTTCTTTTATGAAGAATGAAAACTGTAATATATCTTGTAAACGCGTGCTGCATTAGTGTCTGTTATATAACAGATCAATAAGCGGTTAACCTTAAATACATACATATTCATGGCAACATCCAAAACCATCGTTCTCATCCATGGAAATTTTGTAAACAATACCAGTTGGACAGAATGGAAGCGCTATTACGAGCAAAAAGGTTATAAAGTTTATGCACCTGCAAACCCCGGTCATGATGGTGATCCTGGAGCATTAAGAGCAAACGTTCATCCGGACCTCATAAAAACAGGATTTATTGATGTTGTAAATAATATCGCGCAATTGATTGATACCCTGCCTGAGAAACCATTGATTATTGGTCACTCCATGGCGGGAATGGCAACATTGAAACTGGTAGAAATGGGTAAAGCCATAGCCGGAGTTAGCGTCGATGGAGCACCGCCTAAAAATGTTTTCCCGCCTTTTCAAACTCTTAAAACCGTGTTGCCCGCATTTGGATTTTTTTCTTCTTCAAAATATTACATGGGTTCACGTAAATGGTACGACTATGCTTTTTTCAATACTTTACCTGAATCAGAAAGGAAAAATGCTTTTGAAAAATTTGCTGTGCCCGAAAGTTATAAGGTCAGTCGCCAGCTTGTTTTAAATTCATTTTCCAATCTAGATTTCAAAAAACCTCATGCCCCCATTTTGTTTATCGGTGGTGGCAAGGATCATATTTTCCCGCCTAATCTTACTCAAACAATAGCCGGAAAATATAAGGATACAAATAGCAGGGTGGATGTAAAAATATTTGAGGGCAAGAGTCATTTCCTTTGCGGTGAGCCGGGTTGGGAAGAGATAGCGGATTATATTTTGAATTGGTATGAAAAGTTGTGATCCCGACATTAAAGTTGGCAGGGCTAACTCCTCCGCTTCTAATATTATCGCACTTAATGGCAATTACATTATCATCTTCCCAACCTTTATGCGGGTAATAAAAATCAATTTTTTCTACTCAGACATCGGACGCCCAGCAATCACCCGGTCGATCGAATATCTACCCGCGCCACTCACTGATAATGCCATTGCCATTCCGATCCACAGCAGGAAATACTCATACCCCTCACCTGCCTGCTGGCCAAACCAATTTTGGAAAAACCCATTTTGAATGTGCGTAGTGAGTATGATCCCAATCGCGAGAAGGATGAATGCTACTGAGATAATTCTGGTACCCAATCCCACTACCAGAAACAGCGCTCCTAATGTTTCTAGCAGTATGACGGCATAACCTGCAATCCAGGGCAAACCTACTGTGTCGACGAAATAAATCATGGTGTTTTCAAACCCATATCCACCAAACCAACCCAGCAATTTCTGTGCGCCATGCGGCAGAACAACGAGACCGAGTACTACTCGCAACGCCATTAAACCCCATGACTGATTTGTTGAGAATATTTTTTTCATGTTGTTATTTTTTTTAATTGTTGTAAAAAAATTGCTCCCTGATTATTTTTCCGTCAAGCCACTCCTGTACCGACACCTGTGTGTAGTTACGCACTCCCCAACTCGCATGGGTGTAATCATATTGCCATTGTACCATGGTCACACCTTCACCAACAGTAACTTTTAATGGGCGGGCGGTCCGAAATTCCGTAACGTCTGCATAAAACTGTCGCTCACGCTTCAGGTTTGCGATCTTGCCAATTGTCGCGGGGTTTTCGTTTTCCTGCATCACCACATCGTCGTGGTAATACTTTTCGAACGCGTCGAGAGCCTTACCCTGCATAACCAGGTCGTTCAGATCACTGATCTTTTCTAATAATGTTGCCATAAAATTTTGTTTTAATTAAAAACAAAACTCCGCCAGGACCAACCCCAAAAAAATGAACCAGGTTAATAAATGGAGTTAAACCAGTTTAATTACTCCTGTTCGGAGATAAGCTGGCTGCGGATCTTGCTCAGAAATTCTTTGGTAATACCCAGGTAGGAAGCGATCATATATTGTGGTACCCGTTGCTCGATTTGCGGGTACTGCTCGCGGAAGCGTAAATACCTTTCCTTTGCTGGCAGGCTGAAATTATTAACCAGTCTTTTTAATGTAGCTACCAGCGCTTTCTGGATGATAAGCCGGAAAAACCGCTCTAATTTCGGGATGGCGACATAAAGCTTTTCCAGTTCATCGTAACTGAATTGTAGTAAAGTGGTGTCTTCTATACATTGAACGTCCAGGTCGGCTGCAGTTTGCGTAATAAAACTTCCGAGATCAGAAGTCCACCAGTTTTCAATGGCGAACATGACGATATGCTCCTGCCCTTCTGTATCGATATAAAATGTTTTGAGGCAGCCCGACAAAACAAAATTCTCGTACCGGCATATCTCACCGTTCTGCACAACATACTGTCCCTTCCGATATTTTTTTACGCGAGATTTTTCCAGTAGCAATGCCTCTTCGTCGGGGTTGAGGCTAACATACTGGCGTATATAATTCAGAAAAGGATCGGTGAAACTCATCAATGGTAAAATTAAACGAGATGAATCGATTTGGGAAATTTTCGAAAATTTTTTGCCCGTAATGAAACTTATTTCGATTGCATGAAAGTCGTAGAAATGAAATTAAATTGGAGGTCGACGATAAGAATTTCCGGGACTTCACCCTACTTCGATTCAAGTTCAACATTTGACCACGCGACTTGTAACGGGAAACTAATTTCCTTTACAAATTTTCGTAAATAATAAAAGTCGATATACGAGTAGCTTTGCCATTCTTTAGTCTCGCAAATAAAATGTGTTTTCGTTGCCAGTAATATTTTCTTAGCGTGCAATTTATTATCCTCTGTATTATACACTAATTGAATATAACCATCCAACTGTCCTTCGGAGATTTTCCTATAATAAACAGTATCTAATACACTTTTTTGCAAATTTATTCTACTTGATTCCTTATACCCCAGTTTATTCAAAAACTGAATCATAGCCCTAAAATCGAGCCGGGAAGAATAAATGTTATTTAAATCGTAAATAATTCCTTTGTCAATTTTTATCGCCTTTCTCTTTTCTTCCTTATGCTTATATGCAACACATGGAGTTTTATATTTTGTTTCAAGACTATTTAGCAAGGCAATATTACTGTCAATAATTTCCTGTTGTGCTTCAAGTTTGCTTATTTGTGATGATAGTAAAAGTAGAAAAACAATACACTTTCTTGTAGTTTGAATAAACCATAAATTCTGGTTCATATAATCCATTTAAAGTATTACTTTTTGCCTTTTTCTTTTTGATGAAACTTTACTGCCAGTCAGAGATGATAATTAATAGACTATTTTTTTTAGAAACAGTACTTTCCCTTTTCGATACAGTATTTTATAGACTAACATCACCGCTTCCTTTTTCACAACACCCTTATCAAGTTTGACTACAAAAACCGGAATAGAAAGATACTCCCGGGAGTATATTAGAATACTAGAAGAATCCGTATAAAAGCCTTTGCGGAGGTTTTGGTACAAGCTCAGGTTTTCCCAACCTTCCACCGGTCTGCCGATCTCCAAATACCAGGATGTGCCCTTGAATTTAGTTAGCCCCAAAGAATCATCGCTGGGAAACGTAATAACGAAGTTTCGGAACCACTTCGTGGAGTCATGTTCAAAAAACAACGTTTTTTTATTAATAAACATGGCCTGTAAGCTGTTAATCAGGGTAGCATCTGTTTTGTAGTCGCCATAATATACTCCATTATATATATGACTCGCCATGTACTCAAGTTCGCGCTCTCGTGTATCAATCACGCACGCTACGGATGTATTATTGTCAGATGAGGTAGTTTGTTCGAGCCCTTTAATTCTGTCTATTACGTTCAGGATAATCGCTTTCTTATTAGCGTCAAGTTCTTTTACTTGTTGCCCAATGCTCATTAGGCCAGGCATGCAACAAACAAAACATACTAAAAGCTTTGTAATCATTTATGACCATTTTACTTTTAAAAAAACTCACAACTGAAATCGCCAACTCATTACCTGGCTTTGTAGTTTGTTGAAGCAAAATACTAAACGAAAATTCAGAAAGCTCACATTTAAAAATAAATATAATGACTGATTCATTATAGTACTACTGAAATAACACACTCACCATATAAACGAAATAGGAAAAAAGTCATTAAGTGAAAGTACTTACTACAAAATCATTCATACAATGGACGTGGGACAGTCCCCCTTTTTTTCAAGGCAGGTCATAAGACATCTGAAAAATATTATGCTGATTAGATTATCGCGTCATAAATGATATCCCCAGCCGAAAGCTAATTCAACCGGCGACTCTTCATTTTTATAAGGCTATTTATTGTTACCGGTATGTCTCTTCCCATAACAGTCACAGTTCCATCAATATCTGCCTTGATTTTACATTCGATCAACATTCCGGTCTCCGTCTCCATTTCAAACTCCCCTTTTTGATTGCCTTGCAGATTCGTCTTTACATCGTGGAATCCGAGGGCTGTATTCGAAGTATTGTCACTAATGATCTTACCTTCGGAGTGAATAATCGCAATTTTATCATTCACTGATTTCAATGTAAAACTATTGGCAAGTTTCATTTCAAATTCACCTTCCTGTCTTGAACTCAGCTTCCACGTATCACCCAGGTGAACTGAAGAGTCTGGGAATATTTTAAATAATTGGTCCATACTCTTCCTGATAAGCCCTTCTCCAATCACCTTTTCCCACTGAGTCTGGGCTACTGCTATGTTTGGGTCTCCAGGGGCAAACCCAGCCATAATTTCGTCGCCGACTTCTTTATAACCGGTAATTTTAATTATTTCCCCAGATTGTCCAAGAGTAGCCTGAATCCTGGCTTTTTTTAATATTCCTAACATCTTGTCCGTTTGATTTACAGCTAGTGCTCCATTGTTTGTGTCCGATTCCGTTTCAGTATCCCCATTCTTTGTATAAAGATGAATTCTATCGTAGGTCATAGTAAAAACTAAATTCTGCGAGCTGTCCCTGCTAATCTCATAAATTATATCCATTTCAGCCTTATTTTTCATGTTCACTTCCTTATCATTAACAGTTAGGTCAGTGGCAGTTTCATTAGTGATTTCATATTTATACACTGCGCCCACGGCAGGTTTCAACTGTAGCTTATAGGTGCTGGAAGGATCATATTTCTCTGGATTTGACTTAGGATCACGGCCTGTATTGCACGAAGCGACGACAAATAAAACAGCCGCCAGTAGCCAACCGGCATTCAGGAATCGTTTCATAATTTCTCTATTTGACTGTTTTATTGTTTAGCAAGAGGTATTTCATTGGCACGAATAAACCATAATACACCATCATAGTAATCTTTGAAATTAAACTTCTTCTTTTCCAATAACATGCTCGAAAGTTTATAAAAAGGGGAAATAAGCTCCTGTTTATTACCGGTAAGGTAGGGCTCGAAATATGGATTGACTTTATATTTTTTCTTCAGCTCCCATTTTAGAACATACTTTGATCGTAATTTTTCACCGACAAAAACACCAAATTCCACAAACAATGATTCGTAGAATCGCTGATATCCATATTTTTTAATAGCTGAGTCAATTTGTTTATAGTATGCGTCATCATCATTGGCCAGGTTGATAGTAATTTTAAGTTCGTTTTCAAGGTGCTTCAAGAGATTTTCGGCACTATTAGGTAGTGTGTTGATATCTTCCTGTTTTTTCTCAAAAGGTCCGATATCATCATCCAAGGGAATTTTACTTTTTAAAATATTATCTAACGTCTCCTTATTTTCTATCAATAACCCCTTCTTGCCGACTGCAGGTAGTAATACAAATTTTCCCGAGCTCAAAACATAGATGTGCGCCCTTGTATTATCATCTTCAAAAGTATCCGTCGCTGTATCCTTTTTTATTAACTCTAAAAGAGTGACGACGTCTTTTGTTTCATACTTACTCATTGCCTGGCTGTGTAGTTTGTTGAAGCAAAATAATAAAACTATGGTTGCTATTATTCGCATTTTAAAAAATAAATTTAGTGACTAATCCATATGGCACATACCCCCTGAACATCCCCACTCTGCCCATGGCACCAAAACGAACTTCAACATCTCCATTTACGATCCTGTATTGAGGCTGCATATTAATTACTTCAATTCCATTCCTCGCACCCCAATCGTAAACACTCCATCCGACTTTAAGATCCTGGGCAGTTTTTGACGCTGTTGTTACAACAATATATTGAGCTACGTGCCAATCACATGCCTCGGGGTGATTTTGTTTCAGGAGTTTTAATTCCTTCAAAATTTGATATTTTCTCGTGCTCAACCAAATCGTATGTTTCGAGGCTTTAACTTCGATCCACGCTGCATTTGCAAAGTTTTTAATCCTATTCTTCTTACCGGTCATCGCCTTTCTGCCAATTTCGATATCAGTTACATCCATTTTGGCATCAATAATAGCTTTATTACCACCTGAGTGTCCCGGTGCTGCTGGTCCCTCACCATCATCCAGTTCATCCGGTTCAGAATTTGGCATATAGTTTCTATATGACCACAATTTAGATGCATAAAAATGGAAGTTTTGTTCAAATATATTACCCATATAATCTTCCTTTTGGCCCTGTGAGGTAAAGGTCCTTGGGGAATATTTATTTACCAGCTCTTCTAACGCTTCCTTGGTAAGGTCTTTCCACTCATCGTCGGCGGACGCACCCACACTTGCAGTTGTAATAGTGGTATTAATTGTATTTGATATCGTAACCGCAGCGTGAAATACCATACTGCCAATGCTCACAAGTCTTCCAACGCCACTTGCAACATTTGCAACTGCCGCTGCGGATGTTGCCGCCCTGGCGGGTGCAAGAAACAGTGTCGTCGTCGTATTATATATATAGGAAAAATCCCTGGCTACGGTTGCCGTAGCTCCTGCTGCACCGCCGCCTTCAAGTCCGTCGATATCGATATTTGTAATCGGATCGCAACTTGCGTATTGATAAGGCGTCAGGAAAGGATAGTGATTTGTTAATGGATCGAGTTCCACAAACCTTCCGATCTGTGGATCGTAATTCCTGAATCCATAGTCGTACCAGTCAAGATCAGCATCTTCAAAAAGATCTTTGTCATTATATAAATAGTTATTCCTAAGGTCACCTTCATAACTATCTCCAAGTCTTGTGCTGCTGATACCCGTTATTTTTAATCCATAGGCGTAGTAATGATTTTCTTCAATAATGTTCCCGGTGGTGATACCTACCTGCAGGTGGTCAAAGTATACATCGTTATTGCTCTGGTTACTGATGTATATGTAAGCGTAGCCATTTTTTGGTGCCTTAATGCTGGAAAGCCCTAACACATCACCATTAGCACCAACGCTGGCTGCAACCTGTACTTGTGCCACTCCGCCATCTGTGGCAGCGATAAAATTGAATCGCTCGTCGAAAAATAATATCGTCAAATATGCTTGTGGCCGGTCCACCCCGGGATTGCTGCCATTCGGTTGCAAGGCATTGACAAAACCAGGGACACTCCCCAACTGGCTTGTAATAGGAATGACATTGTCTTTTACAAGGGACGTTGCTGCAGTGCCACCACCAATTGCCTGGGCCAGGCTTCCCAATGCAGTCGCAACAAAATTGTTATTATTGCCGCCCGCGGGAGTCTGAAAATAATATTGAACTGTAGCGGTGATTTTATCACCTGCCATCACTTTTTGCAAAGTATTGGGCCCTATATTATGCCCGCAGTTTGTGCCCAACCTGCTGACCTGGCTACTAGTGTTACCAGTCCAGCCCGCAGGCTTCACATATCGGGTTGTTGCTACCTCATTACTTGCACCCGTTTGTCCAAAGATGCCTTCTTCAAGACTCGATCTCGCAGATTCCATCGTAGCCGTATTACTCGCAACATGTGTCTGTTCGGTCAAAATCATTCTCACATTCTTCTGGTAATCCTGTATGAAGAAGTCAAAAGCCCCTCTTTTGCCATTTGGCAAATCAATGTTACCATCTACGGACAAAGCGTCCAATCCATTGCTCTGCGAAACAGGAGTGATTACTCTTATGCGTCCCTCTTCAAAATTTATATATTGAAGGGTCAGGCCGCCGCCACCAGAACTTTCCTGGTAAATAAACTGATTTATATAGGAGGTGGTAATTGTAGGCCCACCGGGTTCTGGTGTAAATTGCCTTTGAATTTTTTCTCCGTCCGCAGTATAGATAACTTTGATTACTCCTTTGCCTGGTATGCGTATCTCCTCTGGCTTATCTAAATAGTTGTACTTTACTCCATTTGCTCCTGCAATACCATTCAGGTCTTTTGCATTTTTATTTAGATCCAGTACGAGATTACCATTTACATCATATACATAATCCGGATTGCCACCATTTGCTCCATCCTTAAAATCGCCAAACTTGCCATTGAGGTTTTGGCTAGTCATCTGGTCCGTTACACTCTGCAGTTTGTTGCTATACGAAGCGTAAGTGTACGTCAGGTTATCAATAGTTATGGGTGCGGCTGTACCCGGTACTACACCCTTTTGCAGCATATTCAACAAGTTGCCGTTCAGATCATATGTAATCCTGCCACTGGTACCACTTACTGTAAAATCAATTTGACCATTGCTCCATGAATCGCCGGGATGCTGTTTTTCGGTAAAAGCTGCGTTTACCAGCCTGCCAGCATTATCATATGTGTAATCGTACTTTCTTTGCGCATCATCACCTTGTGTATTCCACAACAGACCGGCGATCTGGCCGTTTAGCTTTGCATTTGCAAAAACATTATCACGGTTGTCAAAGCCGAGGTACAATCCAAAGAAGTGCGCCCATTTGTTATAATTAGCCGGATTCTTTAATGCGTAATCCTTATTGATGCCGGTGATCTTGTTATGGATATTATAAGTATAATTTAATGACTCAAGATCCGGGGTGTTGGTATTGGGATTGGTATATCCTGGATCCAGGTGCTTGGTTTTAAGCCTGCCCACATCATCGTATTCATAAGACGCAATAGTTTTAAATGCATTAGATCCAAACTGCTTTTGAACGGAGCTCACCCTACCAATTTTATCATGCAAAACCTTTGTGAGGGTTTTATAATTCGTATATCCCGTTCCAGGAGTCGTATGATCTGAGCAGGTACTTAATACTCTTCCATCAAAATGATATTGGAAGGTCGTGATATCAGTCCCTGATTTAATATTGTCGGTTAGCGTTTGGGCCACACTTCCACGTTCGTCATAGTAAACTGTAGAAGTAAGAAACGTGTTGGTACCTAAAACCCGCATCATGCTGCCAGTCAGCATGCCAGTTGTCCGTTTTGACCAGGCAATCGGCATTACATTTGGATCTGAGGGGCTATAGGCGGTTGTGTTGGTAAAGCCTGTATTGAATGCTTTTACAGCACCAAAAGAATAACCTTCATAAAAACTGTATTTCAATACAGTTGTACTCGCCACATTGTTGAGTGTAGAGGAAGTAAGCGGATTCAGGCTTGTATTAACTGTAACTGATACCGTGCCTGCATTATTTATAGTAATAGTTGAATTAGCAGGAGCATTATTCAAATCTGTTTGCAAATCAGCAACAGACTTGTTTGTGTTGTATAAAGTGGCAACAATTACACGATCAAGCTCGTCATAAATACTGGTCGTCCATTGAGGTACTGGAAGGCTGGCCTGGTTGCCATCCTGATGAAATACGAGTCTGTCACGTCTATCGTAAATCATACTCAATGGCGAAGCTCCCGGCGCTTTTTTCCAGGTCATTCTCCCTTTATCGTTATAGTTATATTGGAAGCATTGTTCCGCTAAAATTGTTTGTCCATCCACACCTGCAAACGACCAACTATGCGTATCAAGATATTTTACCGCTTCGGGCTGAATCTGGTATTTTAATAAACCGAAATCGTCATAAACAAAAAATGTACATATCCATCCCGGGTAAGTGGCGGAAGGATAATCATCTAATTGTACTTTCTTTAAGATAATTTGACCCTTCTTGTTTACAAACTCAATAACTTTTTTACCATTTTCATCGGTTGTGGTAAACTTATATAGGGTATTTGCAGGATAAGAGCCATTGCTTACTGGCGCATTTCCCTGCACATAATCGACTGTAAAAATTCGAACATCGTCCGCAGCATCATTCAGATCATATTTAGCTGAAAGCCCTGGTCCATTATTCCACGCGGTACCGGGCTGTTTTATATTCGAAACCCGGTTGAGCGGGCTATTATCATATGTGATGGTAGCCGCGGCTGACGTTTCACTATAATTATTGATATAATACTGGGGCTGTTCACTGAGAGGTGCCGTTTTATACTTGCCGGATTGTGTAGTTGTGGTATAAGGCAAATATTTTACAGGTTCTCGTCCGTACGCATCATAAAATGTAAACTGAACAACATCACCCCACAGGCTAGCAGGATTGGAAGGAGTGGCCATCTCGCGGCTTACAGTTTCAATGGATCTGCCAAGCCCATCCAAATAGGTCGTAGTTTGCATCCTTTGACCAATCGGCAATTGGTAAACTGCCTGCGAACTTGAAATACCGGAAATAACTACATCATGCTCCCGAACATAATTTCGGTCTTCCCAATCAGGAGAAACGGAGGCTATCTTTAACGTGTTGGAATATATAAATCCAGTTCCATTAATCGATTTTCTTCGATAATACATGGTCTGCCCGGGATTAGAAAGACTGTAACTGGCTAGTGTGGCGCCCGGAATGTCTGCAAAACCTGATACAGGTGATGTGCTCACTTCCCATTGATAGGATAATCCAACGTTAGGTATACCAGCCGGGTATAATTCAACCAATTGTTCGGGCCAACTAATCGTTGCAGAATTATAATTACCGGAAGCTGTTCCTATTTTATGATTGGGGTTCCATCCATCGTAAACGAAATCAGACTGTACGGTTAATGTAACCGCGGTAGTGATATTGCCGGCATTGGAACTAAAGCCTTCTGATACGATATAATATGTCCCGGAAGATAGATTAGCCTGCAATGAAGCGGTTACGCCTGAACATAGCGGGCCATAATCATCGTTTGTCGCTATTACACTACCTGCTCCATTCAACAGGTGTAAATATGTATCGAATCCTGATGAACAATGCGACACGTTCACCTGCGCATTGCCCTGCACCGTAAACTGGTAATAGATATCATCGCTGGAATGCCCTATATCGTTTAGGTACCCGTTAGATGGACTATTATTCTTTGTATCTGTATAGGTATAAGTGCCGGGAGTGTAATTACCCATTATGATGGGATTACTCATGCGGGCACCAATGGGCGGTTCTACAACCAGTAAGACTGAGGTAGTAATATTACCGCTGTTTGAACTATATCCTTCCGACACAATATAATAGGTGCCTGCCGCAAGTGTTGTTTGTATAGAAGCCTTTAACCCTGAACACAAAGGACCGTTGTCATCATTTGACATGATTAAACCACCGCTGCTATTGAGCAGGTGCATATACGTATCAAACCCGGAAGAGCAGTGAGAGATATCAACACGAGCGGTGCCCTGTACAGTAAAACGGTAATAGATATCATGGCTCGGCTGACCATAGTCATTTAAATACCCAAAGATGGTTCCATTGTTTTTTGTATCCGAGTACGAAAAGGTACCCCCACCATACACACCCATCACTATTGGGTTAGTGATTCGTGCACCTGTTGGCTGACCATAGCTATATAATGGAGATAAACAAAGTAAAAAAAGAATTACAGCAAGAAGCTTCCCCGTTCTGCTTGCAATTCTTTCGTTAATCAAAATAATATTCTCCATAAGCTAAGAGTTAGTTGATAGAAAATAGATGTCAAATAATTTCTTATTACAATGGTCGCATTTAAATGATCCTTTACATTTATTTCGCGTAGACCGTGCGGTGAAAGGCGCACAACCCGTCACCAATCACAATCTTTTCGGCCTGCTTAAAATACGTGCAATCACAGGGTCGGATAAAGATGTTCTCGGGCCAATTACAGCATACAAAACACCCGACTCGTCCACAAAGAATTTTTGGCCTACCATTACATCATTATCGAAATGTTGATTCTGTTCTTTTCGCGTAAGCCATCGCATGAGCTCGGATTGATTGGCGGATGTCTTTTTTGTGTTCATACCCTCGGTCAGTTCAATATCTAATTTTTTAAACTCTTTGAAACGCTTCTTTACTTCCTGTTTATTATTCTCACTAAAACCATCTTCAAATGACAATACCCCGATAAACTCAACACTGTCCTTGTACTGTTTACAAAAAGCAGAAAGATATCCCAATGCAGAGTCGGATTCATTTCCCGACACTGTTATAAAAACCATTTTTTTACCTTTAAACTTTTGTAAGTCAATATTTCCTCCATTGATATTCTTTAATTTGATGTCATATATATATTTAGGTAGCAACACATGTCCCAGCAGTAAAGTAACCGATGAAAAAAGGACAAGGTTTCTTGTTTTAATTAACGCGTTGATCATATTAATAGTCATTTTTATAATCACTGGGAAATAGTTATCAGATTACAGTTAACCGATAAATCAATATTGTAGAGCGTTAATGGTCCATACCCGTATGTAGCAAAGTCACAACCCGCTCCAAAAGAATGATAGTTATAATAAGTATAGCTCGGGTAGAACGTTATTGTATAATTGCCTGGGGATACACTTCCAAGATATCCGTACCCACCATAGCTGCTATACACCGAAAAATAGAATGATTCACCAGTAGAATTGTTGTAAAACTCGATATTGCCATATTCATAACCTGAAACATAATAGTTATAGTATAAATCAATTGACGAACTTCCGCAAGTACCATAAGTATTGGCATAGGCCTGGCCATTTGCATTAATCTCATTGAATGCCAACTGATCTGCAGCCGCCTGGCTACTAGTTGAACTATAGGCACCTGCTGCAACAGTGTAGGTAACACTACTTCCAGTATATCCCGGGGGACAATCATTTTTAACAAATGAGCCGCTTTGTAGTGAATTGTAATAAGTGTTAGCGGGACATTCGTCGCTTGGGCCCACATCAGACCAACGCGTTTGCTGGTATGAGGAGCTATTGGGATTCATATCAGTTTCCAAAACAAACATGTGTGGAGGAAGATTTCCGTTAATGCTCTGGCAATAATATGCGGCACCTTCCAGCCACGTCCAATCAGGATTTGTGTCAATAGAACAAACTGCATGTGCAGGATCATTTGCATATGCCTGGGAATTTGCCAGCAGATCATCCATGGCCTTGCTGTCCGCATCTGCCTGAGATATTAAAGAGTTATATCTTCCGGCCGGAACGGTATAAGTAACCGTCCCGCCAATGTAACCGGGGCCACAGTTTTGAGTAGTTTCAGTACGGGATTGAAGCGTATTAAAATAAATAAAATGGCAGCTTGCGTTACTATTAGCATATGCCTGGCCATTTGTCTGCAAGTCGATTTCAGCCTGTGCATCAGCGTCCATTTGACTAATCACCGAAGTATAACGATTCGCAGGAACCGAAAATGTTACTTCGCCACCAATGTAGCCGGGTCCACAATTGTTTCTTGTGAAAACTTCTGAAATATGATTATTGTAATAAGTTGTGGGGCAACCATTTTGTTTTATTGGAGACACATTATTGTACTCATACATTTTAAGAATATTCCTGTTCTCATCTTTTTCGAAAAGAATTCTTCCCAATTTGTCATATTCAAAGTATGTACACCTGCTACTGGCATCACATTCCGAGGTCTTGCCCACCAATGGATCATAAGTTACGGTGCGCATTCTTGACATTTTTGGATAAAGTCTTAACTCATCCAAAGTGCAATTGCCTGTTATGGAAATGGAACTTGTACCCTGGGCAATTTCATATTCGTAATAGGTAAATCCATTTCTTGTTGGAGCGTTTTTAATTTGGGAAGCTCCCCCGCTTACTGACACACTGCTATTCGAGGCCCAGAATGAAAGCGTGTAGGGCTTATTTGCATTCAGCGAACTGGAAATTGAATTAGAAGCGGTGAAAGCTAAACTCCGGTCTCCGGTTACCGACTGGCTGACGTTCGAGATCGGTCCATTTATTGTCCAACCGCCATAATTACTTGTCTCGAAACTGGTATACGAACAGTAATCAGTCAATGGGTCAGCATTGATGACAGATGCCACTACATACTTCTCGTTGTAATCATAAATATTTACAACCTGGCGATTACTTTCATCTTTGATACCTATCAGGTCACCGCCAGCATTGTAGGTGAACGTCTGCGGTTGCTTATAGGTTGGATTAAGTGGATGTGCCGGCAAAACATATTCGTGGAAGTTCATGACCCATCCACCACCGGGTTGCTGGATTAGTTGTGGTTGCGGTTTGTCAAATCTTTGTTCAAGAATTCGATAAGGCTTGATATCGCCATTGCTGAGCTGGGCGAATTCAGTGACCTTCTCCCCAGTGTAAAAGGTGCCATCTCTGTAAAAAGCACTAACAGTTGATATGGGGGTTTCAACAATGTTGGCATTATTAAGCAGTGTCAGCACACCTGCATCATAAATTGTTGGGGGCTGGTTAGGCCCGTTGTATACAGAATAGGAATGATACTCTCCACTATACTTTATTTTCTTGCTTTCAACTGTGCCATTGCTTTCTGTTCTTGTTATTAAATACGGTAAATAAAGCGCATTATATAAATACTCTGTTGTTGTTTGCAATACCTGGCTGGGATTGCTTTCACCGTAAATTCGTTCATGAGTTTTCCTTAATTCAGTTCGTCCGGTATATAGACTGTATATATCAACTTGTAAATCGCTATTGGATGAAGTAATATAAGAGGACGGGTTATTATATTGGTTTTGATCAGCCCAATGTGTATTTCTTTGCGATGCACTTTTAAGAACAAAACATTTACATGATTTACTATTTAGTGGTTTTTTGGCTTTGGGATAACAGGGAATTCCATGACCACAGCCTCCATCTATTTCGTCGTACACATACTCGTTAATGGTTTCTTTTACCAGCGTTCCCCCGGCCTTGTATACCTGTGTTTTCTTTGGCAAACCATATGCCCAGGGAGCAAATCGTTGCTTGGCGGAAAATACCGGGTTTGATTGTACCCAAATGGGGTAATCCTCATCACTCGTAAATTCATGAACCGTTTTCCCGATTGTACCCGGATTTTCTACAACTTCTACCCGCTTGAATTGTGCAGGAAGTGGGGCAACTCCATTCATGTCCGAGTTGTAATAGATCGTATAATATCGATCCCGTTGCTGACTACCAATGCAGGTAATTGCAAGTGTTACTAATCCACAAACAACATCAACAACAACTGCTACAATAGCCAGAGGGGTAGGTCCTAAACATAATGTTACCACATCTACAATAGTGGAAACGACACTGATAATACCCAAAACCGGAGCGGCAGATTCCATGAACTTTTGAAATCCCGTTAAATCAATGGCCTGTTGCTGAAATTGAATACCTGGGTATTGGAATTTCCAATAGCAACATCCAAAAGGTGCGCAACTCCAGGTCCAATGATATGCCTTATATTCCGGTTGATAATGATTCATGCCGGAAATTGAATTGACGGGCATTTCCAACCCCCACAGTGATGAAGCGCTGCCGGGCCCATTCATAACATAATTGTATGTCGTAATAATGGGGTTAGAACAATCATTTGAATGACCACCATCCGTAGTGCGAGTCTGACTAACCTGCACTCCGCCGACATTTCTGGAAACGCCGCCTAATATTCCTACGTTTTGTCCATATAGATAGCTTAGTGATCCGCCGGTTGGATACACGACTTGTTTTAATAAGCCATTTTTAGCATAGCCTGGTTTGGCACTAAGGTAAACACCAGATTGACTCTGATTTAAGAAACATAGTCCTTTTAATTGATTATTATTTAAACTGGTAATAGATACGTCTAGCGGTATGGTAGCTCCATTATAAGCTACACTATTATTGCCATTGTAAAATCCCCATATATCTTTTGCGTAAAAGAATGGAGGTGGTACAAAATCGTCGCCGTTACCAGAACCCAGGTAATAGTCAAAGATGTAGGGTGCAGTATCTTCCTTAAGATCCACTCCAATTTTTTGAACAGATTTTAAACAAAGCCGTGCTGATTTTTTTTGAAAATTAGTTACAGGTTTACCGTAGCGGCTTCGGATAATATAGGTCGTATTAAGAATATACCTGGAAAGGCTTCTTCCCTGATAGGCAAAGTCCACCGATGAAAGTACTTTGTCTCCTTTAAGGTCTACCCTGTCGCTGCCATAAGTAAAAGATGCGGTATGTCCATCAGGATAACTTATGGAAGAAATTGAAGGAGACTGCGTAACGGAAGTTTTATGAGAGATTATCGTATACTGAGTTCCGTTGGTATAAGTGTTGTATACTATATCCTGTCCTGCAATGTTGTTTATGTTTCGCATTACATAGTTGAAATATATTTTCCGGTGCGTTAGGCCGTCTTCGATTTCTGACAGATACCAGCTACCAATTATCCAGGGATTCGTGATTTGACCGTTGTCGAAGCCGGCCTGGTGATAAACATTCCCGTTTTTGAAATCGGGTTGTCGCTGCATATATGTAAGACTGGCATCACAATAGTTAGCCTGCAACACTTTTGCAAGACCGTGGCGGGCGAATTTATAAATTACACCATCCACATCTGTAATAGTAAATGAAGTGATATCAGTTCTGATTCCCTGATTAATTAAACTAGCATCCCTTTGAAATGTGATTTTCATTTTGGTATCACCCAACGATTGCGCCACACCGATATTGGAGGGATCCAAAACAAACATTCCTGATTTACCATTAAACTGGAAAGAGAAATAATCAAGCTGTTTATCCTCTGCGACTATATTGCGTTGGCTATAAAGTTGGTTTCGCCATCCATAAATGGGATACCGCGTTAAAGCATTGGGACAACCCTGTGAAGCTGGCACGGTAGCATACAATATCCCGGGAGGATACCGGGAAAGGTCATACTCTGTTCCATTTCCGTTTCTTGCTACCTGGTCGTCCGGCTCTCCTACCTGCATCCTTACAATTGCTCCTCCCGCAATGAGACTCCAGCCCTGGCCTACGCTGGATGGCAGGTCATTTACCTTTAAACCGTTGCCCGAACTATAATTTAAAGCAACGACTGAATTTAGCCGGCTTTTATGATCCTGCCAGCTAAACATCGGCACAGAAAATACCGCACTCCCTGTTTGTAAATTGACCTGGCAAAACGACTTACTAAAGAAAAACAATAGAATGACTAAGCAATAAACACGTTTTGGCTGCATAACAGTACGTTTAATACTTGTGGTTATTTTAAACTCCCGCTATAATTTTTTTCAAAAAGTATATCCTAACCGAAATAAAACAGGATTCGTCTGAGGTCTTTGAGAATAAGAAAGAAAATCCCACAGCAACTTTAGTTGAGCCTTCTTCATGAATTTTGATTTCAATGAAATGATCTTACTCACACCAATTAATCCGCTCTGTTGCCACGCATGTAGATCCTTCAACTGCTCAATTGTTTGAAAAACGCTTCGGTAGTTTTGTTCATAGCCCCCACTCATCCAGAATGAACCTTTGATCTTTAAATCAAGGAAACTTCTCACACCGATTCCCTGGTTAGTTATCCGTATATGATCAAAACGACCATTGCCCCACCCGATCTTATAACTTCCACCGATGCCGACAGTGCTTTGATCATTTAATCGGTATGCTATGTAAAGTCCGATATCAGTTGTGGTGGGGAAAAAGCCGCTGGCCCTCTGATTTTGCAAATCCATTTTAAATTCAAACCTTTTAAAAAATGGTTTTGTCTTTTGTGTGTTTACTTTAAAATCAGGCATGTCAAAATCGTCACCTAAACCTTTTGTTAATTGTTCAAGCTTACTCCTTACATCATTGATTTGTGACTGAACATCATTTATATTACCCTGCAATTGAGACATTGGGTTAGAGCCGCCTAATCCTGCCTGTTGCAAGAAATTGCTCACCTGTGTGCGCGTTTGGAGACTCGGAAAACCGTTGGTTGGTGATACGGGATTAGGACTGCCGGACGAACCCGGCGACGGGAATAAAGATGCCAAGAAACTGTTCTTCTTCATGAAGTCACGGTATAAAGAAGTTTTGCTAAGTAACTCAAGCGCTTTTCTCTCAATTTTCTTTTCATCTTTCAGCATCTCTTTATATTCGGTAACCTGCTGCTGGTAATAAAATACTGTTTTATTAATTTTTGTCCATTCTTTTACCAAACCAAACCGCTGTAGCTGCTGTTTCAAAAACTGCTTGCGTTCCTGCAGGAATTGCTGAATTTCTTCAGCTTTATGCAGCTCGTTTTCAAGTTCATTTACTTTAGATAATGCTTGATCTAATTTTCCTTTAGCGTCCTTAACGGAGGCCAGGAACTGTGGATTATTTTCAAAAAATTTTAATGAAGTCGCAAGCGTATCAAGATTTGAAAAGTACTGCGCGGGTTTGCCGGGAATGCGGATTTTTTGTTTTAATTGATTGTATTTATCACTGACATTTGCAAACAGTGCATTTACGGCGGTAGAATCGATCTTTGAAAGCTTTTGTTTAATCCTCATTTCCTGCTGCTGCAATTTGGCTATAGCTTTCGCAGATTTTTTATCCAGGCTCTTACTCAAATACTCTGCTTTGGCTGAAACTCTGTCAATGTAATCGGTGCTTATGGCTCGTATATCTTTTGTAAATACACTATCCTGTGAAATTGACGTGGAATTAAAGTATATAACTGCTACACATAGAAGTAGCACCTTGTGGTAAGTTACCTGCATGAGCAGACGTTTTGGTTCTGAACAATATTTGTTTCAGTCCTATATACCTACAGTATATAAACTAACCAGTTACTTAACGAGGAATATTCATTTTTTTGTCTCGGAGAATTTAAAGCAGCGAAGAATCTTATTGCCTATCGTTTTAATAAATCCAATTTGAATTTATAAAGTAAATTTAAATTTCAAAAAAAATTTTTGTCACTAAGTGAAAGCACTTAGTAGTTAAATAAAAATAGTGTACCCATGACATTTATAAGTAGAAAAACTTAATTCAATAAATAATGGGTTTGCTAATACAAATCATTTGCTTAATCATTTCCAATATTTTACAACCTTCATTAAGCCACTACGTCTGGGAATTTCATGAGGCATACAATCCACCTATATTTACACTTTTTGATAATAAAAGAATGGAAGGGAATGTTGTTTTTATTCGTCTAAAAAACTAATTTCTTTACAACCTGCCCTCATCAATTAATAAAAGCTAACTAAAAGGCTATCCTAAATACACCGACATGATTAAGCTAAATATTTTTCACAAGGCACTGAGCATAATCCTGATAATGCCATTTAACTATTTATATGCTCAAACTGTTTATATCCGGGCCGAAAATGTGCAAGTAAAAGCTCCGGTAACTTCTGCCCTGGTGGAAAAGACTCTGCAATGCCTGAATACCATTTTCAATTCAGTCGAATTCAAAGATTCACTGGAGAAATATGATTTTGTATGTACTAATAAACCCGACATCTGCGACACATCCGGAACAATAAAAGGCTCACAGGTATACAAAGATTTAATTAAGTCAGATACAATTACTATTAACATAAGAGTCAAAAAATTAAAAAACCCATGGAAACGATCAATTTCAAAAACATTGGGTGAAACTCCGCCGTCGGGCAATACAATTACTACCTATACCTGGTGGCTGGAGACTGACACAGATACGTTACTTGCCGACTATACCGCACATATAGGACATGAAATATTTCACACAAAATACTTTCAGTATATTCATGACCCTGAATATGGCAGCAAAGATTTTGTGAATGATAGAGACGTCACCTATAAAATAGACGATATTTTGGAAGCATTAATTAGGAAATACTGTAAGTAGTGAAATTGCAGCTGAAATCATATCACATAAGTAAGAACATTCGTTCCCGCTTTACAGCGTTATCCACGCTGGCGATTATAACCGCGTCTGTACTCGTAATATTACCTGCATGCAACAATAATGATTCAAGCCATATATCGGACGATACAACATTGGCAAAGCCGCAGGTTGATACTCTTAAAAAAGGTACTGAGCGAAAGGTATTAATTGAACAGCTACAACAACTCCAGGCAATATTGGCGTCGGGCAATAAAGAAAAAATAGCGGATATTTTTACCTTCCCGTTAGCGGACACGACAGTTGGCATTTTCATTGACAACGATACCTTTAATGAAGAATGGAAAAAAAACGGCGGCAAAACAACCAGGACTATGTTCCTTCGCTTTTTCCCACATATTGCAGAATCACTTTGGTTGGAAGAAATAAATAATCTCTTTAAATACAGCAAACTGGAAAACCTGCTATACAAAGACACTCTTCGCAAGGAAGTACTCAACAAAAAAAATCCCTGTTCCAGGTTTTACGATACTACAATCGAAGGCGATCGCGTAACGTTCTCTGTAGGTACAGATGTGAATGAAAGTTATAACAGCACATCAGGCCAGGAAAATTCGTCTGAGTATTGTGAATTTGTAATGTGGTGGGTGTTCAGGTTCGATGGGAAAAAATTAAACCTAGAAAAAATTCATGGTGCGGGTTAGATGTGCTCATCCGTCAATTCACCAAAAACCAGGTATATTGAACCTTACCGCTTGATACAACATAATTATGAAAAAACTATTTCTTTCAATTTTCCTGCTTTCCACTCTTGTCAGTTTTGCACAAAAACAAAAAACCCTCCTCGCTATCTTTCCCCATCCTGATGATGAATCGGCCATTGCCGAGGTGCTGGTAAAATATGGTTCGATGGGTTATAAAGTGCAACTAATTATTGCGACAGATGGGAAAGACGGAACAAGGGTGACAAAAATTCCTGCGGGCGACTCACTCGGAAATCTGCGGAAAGAAGAAACCAGGTGCGCCTGTAAAATAATGGACATTGCAGCACCGGTTTTTCTCGGCATCGAAAGATTGGACACCAAAATCGGTGTAGGGAAATACTTCAGGGAGCATAAAAAATTATTAGATACACTTAAAGTAATAATTCCTGCGATCAATCCTGATTTCATTCTCACATTCGGACCAGATGGAGACACGCATCATGCGGAACATATCGTAACCGGCGCTACCGTTACTGAATTATTGCTACAGGAGGGCTGGGTAGAAAAATATCCGTTGTATTATCTAACCTGGACAAAAAAACAATCTGAAAACTTTATGGAGGAACTGGGCTACGTGGATGAACAATATTTCAATGTAAAGGTGGAATATAGCCAGGAAGATGAAAACAATGCCTTGCAGATAATGCCCTGCTATGCTACCCAATATACTCCCGACGAAATAAAAGAAGATTACCAAAAGAAAATAATTGACAAATCAAATACCACTTATTTCAGACGGCTTGTTGTGAAAAAGGGAATGCAAAATGGTTTCTAGATATGCGTTTATTCCATGCCCCGAGTATAATTAATTGTACGGGGATATCCTGTGTTTCTTTGGTATTGCTCCCTATCTATCATTTGTCGTGATACATAGACTTGACTTCACAGACTGCTTTTACGATACGCGGATACAAAAAGCCTTTATTTCACTTTAATAACTTTTGAAGAATAACTTCCCGTGGTGATGATAAATCCCGATACATTGTTTTGCGCGTCGAATGTAAATTGCTGATTGGCCCACTTTGCTTCGAGCATGAAAAATTCATCGCGTGCGGTAAAATAAAGTCTCCAGCGAATGGGTGATTGCGGATCTTTTAAATAGAGTTGCCCATTTTCATAGATTATGGTGGGCCCGATGTCGGCACCTTCAAACTTGTAATCTCCCGCATACTTTTTTAAAATATCGGGCGATACAGTTTTAATTTTTTTAGGAATGTAATCATAAAAGTTTTTCCATCCGTACACCGTAGCTACGGAGTTAATAACTTCAGCTATGAAGTCAGTCATATCCGAATTGGCAAGTACGACCACTCCCTTTCCTCCATTGAAAGACCCATAATACTGGCTACTATAGCCAGGATTCAGTCCGCTATGCTGAAAATACAGTTCACCTTTTTTATCTGTGATAAAGCAACCGAAGGCAACATTCGTTTCAGGGAGATATGGAGTCAACATCTTCTCTACCATTTCCTTTTTCAATACCTTATTACTTTTGTTTTTTAACGAAAGCTGCATTTCAATGATGAATTTGGCGAGATCTGCAGCAGTAGACCAGGTGGCACCGCCACATGCTTCTTCGGTGAACCACATATATTTCCCGCCCATCGGCTTAGCGTCAAAGCGGTACCCGGTTGCAAAGTTGGAATTAAGTGGATGCGTAGAAAAAGAAGTATGCGTCATCCCCAGCGGCAGGAAGACTACTTTTTTCAAATAGTTGGCATACTTTATTTGCATTACATCCTCCAGTAGCACCTGTGAAATCATGATACCTCCTCCTGAATATTCCGATTTGATACCAGGTTCAAATTGGGAGCGCACCGGCGGATTGTTAGCAGGTGATTGACCATTCAACGTTTGGAAAATAGTTGGAAGAGGCGAACCCCATGCATACCCATCAAATCCGTGCACGGTAAGTCCTGCTGTATGGCTGAGAAGATGGGCCAGCGTAATTTTTTTCCCCTTCGAAATAGAATCGTAGGGAAATTTCCACCGCTTTAAGTAAGTATTAATATCCCTGTCCAGTGATACTTTTTTGCTTTGTACAAGGGTCATTTGTCCAGCCGCGTTTAACGACTTGGCTATCGATGCTACCTGGAACTGGGTATTCCCTGTTATGGGTTTTTTGAACGCTGTATCGGCCCAGCCGTAAGATTTGATCCAGGCAACCTGGTAGTTATCTATAACCGCAATGCTTACACCATTCACATGCAGATCTTTCATACGTCCATAAATATTCCAGTTCACGGAACTATCCAGTTTGACCCAGGAGATCAAATTATTTTCGACCATTCTTATTTTTGCTTCGGTGTCTTTACTATCACCTGGTTTTTGCGCCAAGGTGTTAAGGCCGAAAAAGATTAGCAGAATCGTTATATAGATTTTCATAATAGGTACGTTTATTTTTTTAATAAAGGGTACTTTTCAAAATAGTAGGCGACATCTGCAGAACGGATATACTTATTTTTGAAGTATTCGAAAACGTCGGGAGCCTGCGGGATGTTGTTGACTAATAGTTGGTGCGTAGTTAGATAGTAGGACTTTACTTCGTCGGCAATATAACCTTTACTGGTAATCTCATTCAGTATTTGCATCTTCGTTTTTTCGATAATGGCAGCTTTCCTTGCTGCTTCGTTTTTTTGTCGCTCCCGGATAACTTTGGATAAACGATCAACAACGTCCTGGTGTTCCGTCAGCTCGTCAAGAGGAATTTGGGTACCATTGATAGTGAGCTCCGGCACCAGGTCGCCGATCAACACCAGCTTTATTTTTTGACCGTTGATTACTTCCTGCGCCGTGCAAAACAGCGTGTCGATTGGGCGGGTAGTATCGACGGCGTCAGCGGAAATAGTTTTACTGGTTTGCGCCAGGGCCGCCAACTGTAGGTGTACCGAAACCATGGTAGTAATGAAGAATCGCAGGGATAATTTTAAATATTGCATATGTGTTTGTTTCAGGTAAAACTATCGGCGCCGGAGGTGCAGGCATGTTTAGTTTATCTTTATAAAAGCTTTTGAAAACCTTTTTTTCACGTGATATCTACTTAAAGAGGTGATTACTAGAAGGCAGCGGGGGAAGGCAGGGATGAAATTGTTTGAATAAATTACTATGTTTGGAGCGTTAGATAAGCTGTACCATGGAGGAGTCATTTTATATCAACAATCGTTTTTTTATTAACCCTGTCCGGAACATGGTAACCGACCGCGATAAGGATGAAGAAAACAGGATCGAGCCGCGACTGATGTCCCTCCTTTGCCTCCTTGCGGCGGACCCGCGACGGGTGGTATTGCGCGAAACACTGATTAAAAAAATCTGGGATGACTATGGCGGTGCCGATGAAGGACTAAACCAGGGCATTTCCTTCCTGAGAAAATTGTTAAACGATACGGATAAAAAACTGATTGAAACAGTTCCAAAAAAAGGGTATATACTCAACGCAGACATATCACGGAATTCCAATCCCGTACCGGTGGACAGCCAGGATGTCCCTACCCTCCCGAAAAAAAAACCTGTCCACTTGTTAGTGATGATGGCCGTGTTGCTGGCGATAGTTATAGTGGCGGTCGTTATGCGCAACCAACCTGAACAATCTGTGTCACCCGACGTTGTCAATCCTCAACAAGTTGGGGATACGCAAAGTGTCAATTCAGGCGCAGATTTAAGACCAGATCTGCAACAAAAAAACGATACTGCGGTTGGCGATTCTCAGCCACGGTGATGGGAGAAGCGGTACTTTAATCCCTTTATACAAATTTATTCCGTTCTCAAACTTTTTACCGGATTAGCAATAGCCGCTTTAATTGCCTGGAAACTTACAGTGATCAACGTAAGTAATAAAGCAATTGATGCAGCCGCGCCGAATATCCACAATGAAAGCTGTATACGATATGGATAATTTTCCAACCAACTTTGCATAAAATAATAAGCGATCGGTGAAGCAACCAGCAATGAAATAAATACGAGAAGCAAAAACTCTTTAGATAAAAGTCGCCAAACGTTAATTATCGAAGCGCCCAGCACTTTCCGGATTCCGATTTCTTTCGTCCTTTGTTCAGCAACAAATGACGCAAGTCCAAACAAACCCAGGCATGAAATAAAAATGGCAAGAACAGCGAAAAAACCTGCCAGCTTTGCAATACGTTCTTCAGTTGCAAATTTTGCTGCATATTGCTCATCTACAAATTTGTATTCGAATGGCGCTGCCGGATTGTACTTCTTAAAAATATCTCCAATTTTGCTCAATGCAGCACTGGTATTGTCATGTGATGTCAACTTAATATTAATAACAGTTACAGCGTTATGATTAAGTGTAAAAAATGTTGGTTTTACAGACTCAAAGGGAGATCCCTTAATTATGTTGTTTGTGACCCCGATTATTTTATACTCCCTGCCACCAAATCTAACCACTTCATTTAAAGGTTCTTTAAAACCCATCAACTGTGCGGCTGCGTAATTCAAAATCATTGCAGAAGAATCGGATATAAATTCTTCAGAGAAATCTCTTCCCTGTACGATTTTCCAACCAACTGTCTTACCAAAATCGTGGGTTATTGCAGTGGACATTAACAGAGGGTGCAGGTCTGGCGACTTGCCTCTCCAGGATATATTAGTTGTGCCGCCATAATCAGCTACCAGCGAACCGGAGGACTGCGAAACATTCTCTACTACACCTGTGTTTAATAAATCAGACTGGATTGCCTGGTAATGGACTTTCAGATCAGGTGTGTTCATATTAACCTCAATAAGATCACTCCTATCATACCCGGTCGGTCGGTCCTTAGCAAAATTGATTTGACGAAATACAACAATGGTTCCAATCATCAACACAACAGAAATACTGAATTGAAAAATCACTAATACTTTTCTCGGTAATGACGCGAAACGGCTGGCCTTAAACCCTCCCTTCAATACTTTGAGAGGTTGAAATGATGAAAGATATAATGCCGGATAACTTCCAGCTATTAATCCCGTAATGAAACAAAAAGAAATTGCAACTAACCAGAAATAAGGATTGGTCCATAAAATATTCATGTTTTTATCTGCAACCTTATTGAAGAAGGGTAATAAAGCTTGTGTGATGATCAAACTTAGTATCAAGGCGATAAAGGATATCATCAGCGACTCGCTAAAGAACTGACGAGCCAGTTGACTTCTTACCGAACCGAGCGTTTTGCGAATGCCTACCTCCTTAGCTCTTTTTTCGCTACGGGCTGTGCTGAGGTTCATAAAGTTGATGCAGGCAAGTAACAGCACGAAAATGCCGGCGACGCCGAAGAGCCGAACCAATTTTATCAATCCTCCATCATTTACGCCGTTTTTAAAATCGCCCCGAAGATGCCATTTGCTCATAGGATGAAGAAAGAATTCTGGCTTGTATGCCGGCGGATCTTCCCTCTTCATTCGTATATCCCTGATTTTAGCAGACACATTGTTGAAGTCCGCCCCTTCTTTTAACTGTGCAAATATTTGAAATGAGTTTTCATCCCATTGCGTTGATGCACGGTTAGCATAACCATCCATTGTAGTAAATAATTTCCACGAAGCCAGAAAGAAGACATCTTTGAATGAACTGTTTCCAGGAAAATCTTTAAATACGCCAGTAACTTTTACATCGGTTTTATTATCTAACCTGATGATTTTATTCAACGGATCTTCTTTATCGAAAAGTGCTTTTGCCAGTGAATGGGAAAGAATGATGGAATGCATTTCTTCTAAACCATTGTATGATCCGGCAATCATCTCCGGCGTCATCATTTTCGGAAAATCTGGTTCTGTATACATTCCGGTTCTGGAAAGCTTTTTATCCCCGGATGCAAGAATAACATCACGATTGTATGTTGACACACTTACAGCTTCAAACTCGGGATATTTGCTACGAAGTTCATCAGCAAGCGGAACAGGCAATGAATTGAAGGACGACTTCTCCACATCAAACTTTACAAATTGCCAAAGCTGCCCGATACGATCATGGTTCTTATGATATTTATCAAATGACAATTCATCCCAAACCCATAAACCAATGATCATCGTTACTGCCATGCCTATGGCAAGCCCGCCAATGTTGATGAAAGAGTAGAGCTTACCTTTTTTCAGATTTCGCCAGGCAATTTTGAAATAACTTTTAAGCATGATTGAAGAATTTGTTTTGGTGTCAAATTTTTATTGGCTCTTTCCGGATGGCTTGAACTTGGAGCTCTATGCAATTTTGAAATATTGTAGATGGGTTATGGGTGAACAAAGCATTTTACATTTCCATTTAAAACCATGCCACCGTGATAATCAATTGATTGACCGAAGATTAAACAATATGGAGTGTACGATAATGTTCGTTTTTGATACATCGATTGACTCAATTCCAGACACTTGTAACAGACTGTAAGAAATAAATTGAAACATCGGCTATTTCCTATACGGGATACTTATTCTGAAAAAATTCTAAGTTCTACATGTAAAGTCAAGGGTATCGTATCCCCTGTGTAAGAACGAATAGTGTGTCAGAATTTTCTGAATGTCTCCTCATATTGAATCCAGTTACTCGTATAATTAACAGCCAGGTAAATTAAGAAGTGGAGATTAAAAATTTGCTCAGTTTTTTTAATAAACATATTATAAAAACAAAAAAAATCCCTTCAAATTTCTGAAGGGATTTAAATATTTTACCGGGATTTGATCACCCTGGTTTTCGTCCAGGTATCATGCCAGGGATTTCCACCAAAGGCACTCAATGGTTCAAATGGAACCAGGCGGGATAAAGTACGTAAGAGAGCATCCCGGAACGTGAGTGGCAGTCCGTCTTCGCGGATAGCACGCGTGCCGGTAACTAATTTTCCAAGAGTGTAACCTTTAAATGCTGTTTCACAAACTGTGTAATACAAGATATAGTTCAGGTATCCGACAATAAGTGTAAAAAAGAACAAAGTGCCGCTAAACCCATCCCCTTCCGAGTAAGTTAATTTCTCTATGAAATCGGGGGCAACGGCTGCAAGAATAATACCCATTAGATAAGCTGTTGCATAGGATAATACAAATCGCATGAGTAAATTATCTATCAGGAAATTTAGGAAACGGGCTCCTACCGAAGCATCAACGTGCTCCGCGAAATTGTCAAAAATTCCTCTTTGCTCAACGGGCTGAACATTTTCTTCCATGTGGCTTTTAATTTTAGTTAAGGAACAATATAGGGATTTTTTGAATTTTTTGTAATCGACTTAAGATAAGGGTTTACACTCAGATGCTACGGAGTGGATGGAGATAGTACGGCCACAGAGAACACAGGGAAGCACAGGGTAACACAGAGAAAAGATAAAAGTTAATTCAGGCGATTTTTTCGCCTTTATCCACTTTTATCTTTTAGCTTTTCTTTCTCTGCGAAACTCTGAGCTACCCTGCGCACCCTGTGACCGTACTATCTCAAAAAGAAAGCTGCCACAGGCAGCCTCCTTCTTTCTCAATGCGCGAAAAATTATCAATTAAGTTTTACAAGTTTTATTTCCTTATGTTCCTTACCCTGGAAAACTCTAATAACATAGGTGCCCGCGCTGTAATTATCTCCAATCTTTATAATTGAGCTGGCATTTACATTTCTCGTTTCAATTACTCTTCCATAAATATCTATTACCTGCATTACTACTTTTTCCGAAGAAGAATTTCCTTTCACATTTATGGTGAAATCACCTCTGCTCGGATTTGGATACGCAATTACATCAAGTGCGTTGGATATTACCGGAGCAGTTGCTTCGGCCTCTGTCTTTATCTGGTTTGTATAGACAGGCGATTGACTTGAATTTGTTCCGTTGATTACCACTGTACTGTTTGCGCCCACCGCCTGAACAGGTAATGCTGCATCACTGGCACCAGGCTGATTATCATAAATGACCTTTCCATTATTCTTGTTATAGATCTTCATCCTGATTTTATCAACTCCCGAGCCATCCAACTGTCCGTCGACAACGGTCATTATAAATCCGATACCACTTTGTCCACCGATTATTTTACCCGTGCCTTTGAATTGTGCCATTGAATTGCTGATAACAAGGTATTCGAAATTCAGGGCATTAAATTCAAACTCACCCACCTTAAACTCGAATTGTGTTTCACCTTTTGGATTAGTCGCATTCTTGAAATAATTCATGGTAAATCCATAGCTCGCTTTACCCCCTGATGATGGATTGGATAGCAACGCCCCCTTTGGAGAATCGTAGTAGCCGCCACCATATGTATAGCCACCATTAGGATCATAGATCACCACAATTGCATCCACATCACCATTTGTATTTGCAAAGGTTGTTACACCTTTCTGATCAGTGATATTCATCTGTAATTTGTAAACACCAGGTGCCGTGAATTTGTAACTTCCTACAACTTTACCATTTTTATTCCCTGAAGGTTCTACAACTAATCCCTTAGCTGTAGTGGTTCCATCAATGAGCCATTTTGCTGTATGTGTATTACCAGGCACATCCCAGAACTCACCCGTAAATGCAACGGTTGAACCAACTCTAAACGAATTGCCTGACTGCGGACCGGTAATATTATGAGTAACTCTTACTTCTGTTGCTTCGGACACAGGTGCATTGCACCCATCATCAACAGTAACTGTTATTGTATAAATTCTTCCGGTGCCTTGTGCGGACCGTTCTGCTCTCAAACGTATATGATGATCATCAATTACTTCCCAATCTGGATCTGTATCTCCGTCACCCGTTCCGTTTACAGGCTCACTACTCGATATACTGATGCTTACGTTTGGATCACTTAAACAATTATCGCTTACAGTATAATCTAATGTAATGGCCACCATCTTATGATTTGGCGGAGCCAGTATTAGCTTTGATGGTGTTAACCCTGTTATTTGTGGAGGCGTTATATCATCAACTGTTATTAATTGAGCAACTGTTGCCTGGTTGCCTGATCCATCAGTGGCCCGATAGGTTCTTGTGATGGTGTATTTATTCGTACAAGTCTGGCTGCTGATGACATCGCCAACATGCGAAATAGTTGGCGCACCGCAATTATCTGTTGCAGCAACTAAAGAAATATTGGCCGCTGGTATTTGAGAAGTGCATTCTACTGTTATTGCAGGTGGACTTGATGTAATGACAGGTTTTTCAGTGTCATGCACAATAACATTGAAAGAACAGGTGGCAGTATTTCCCGCAGCATCGGTAGCCAATACATTTACAAGAGTAGTGCCCACAGGGAATTCTTTTGTTTGAGACACGGAAAATGGCGAAAGTAATCCACTCAGGGAGGCATTTAACCCGGCGGAAGTAACAATTGTCATCGGTTGGATAGTATTCGAACAATTTTCAGATCCGTTGATTACATATCTTACCGAAGCGGTGCATTGACCAATCGCAGCATTAACCGTTATGTTTGCCGGACAAATGAGGACGGGCGGATGGTTATCTACAACCTTAACAGTAAAACTGCAACTTACACTTCCGCCACCATTTGTTGCAGTAATATTTATGGTACTGACACCGAGAGGGAATGTAAGGGTAGAAGGAAAAGAACTTTGATCATTGCCAAAGGCTGACCCGCCATTTGCATAAGCAATTGTGTAAGAAATGAGAGGTGCAGGCGTACCTGTAACAATAATTTCATTGGCACCCGTAAAAGACACTGTATGATCGCAGGTACCAGCACTTGCATTAACGGTAATGTTGGCCGGACATGTAATTGTTGGTGGTGGTATCGGGTTTACAGTTACCATGAATGAACATGAAGGCTCTATATCCAGTGGTGCTAAAGCCATGTCCACGATCCCTCTCGCGCCTATAATACTAACTGAAGTTGCTACGCCCGTTTGGAGATTGATTTTATATAAAGACTCAACACCACTGACTTCCAATTTTGCGTAAGCGATACCAGTTTCCGATATATCAAAACCTACAGCGGGTAAAAAGTCTGGTAAGGCTGAACCAATTGCGGTAACTGTGCCTGTATTAGCCGAAGGTGTTCCTCCAATTCCCCCCTGGCGATACAACAAATTGGTAGAAGAATTGAGATCATATAAAGTGGAAGAGGTAGCGCCCACTACATTATTTGAATAGGCTATACCGGCCATGTTGATCGCAGCGGATGGGTTTATGTTCGCATCAAGTGCTATCAAAGCCCCTGTGTTGGGGTTGATCCGCAAATTTCCACCCAACTGATCAACAAGTCGAAGCTCATCTGTAACCGGATCAAAATCTATGGAACAGTCCTGACTACCAAAAACATCATAGGTTCCGGTGCCCACCTGTGTTGCGACCCCGGTTGTTGTGTTAATAGTAAACAGGTTTGCCTTATACCAAAACTCTCCGAACTGGGTTGGGAACAATGTGAGTGCTACTCCATACAAAACGCCATTTGAAGGACGAAAATCAATCGCAGCCAGTACTGTTGTTCCAGTTGTTCCCGGAGCTGCTACCAATCCGGTAACAGTTATGGGAGTGCCGACTGCAAGCGGATTTGAAATATTAAATGAAGCAATCCTTGCACCGTTAAGAAGTATGAATGCTTTCTGGTCGAAATTCCTATAAGCATTAACTGTCGTTGTTCCCACAGGGAAAGTTGTTCCAGATGCAGGTAACGAAGTAATAGTTCCGCAATCAACAGAAGCTGAAACATTATAATTGATCGTTGCGCCGGTGGAAGAAGTGGCGGTCACAGTAATATTAGCCGGGCATTCTATGGTACAATTAAATTGGTAGGTAATGCTGTTATCCGAACTAGTTGAAGCATTATTAAACATCGGTGCTGGGTTACCCGCCGCCCCGGCTGGAATTGTGGCAATTATCGTCCCGCTATTTGTCATTCCACTTACGGCAACATTGTAAGTCGTACCATTATTTGGAGCAACCTGGCTAACGACTGCTGTTGTTGCCCCTGCAGTACCACTTAAAATAACATCGGAAGATGTAAAACCACTAACCGCCTCACTGAAAACAACTGTAAAGTTTACCGGGCTTGTATTTGCTGGGTCTGATTGAGTGATAGCCTGATTGATGGTTACATTAATGCCACCTACAGGTGGTGAATAAGTAACTGTATTATCAAAACTAGTTGAAGCGAGATTTCCCACGTTACTTGAGTTAAGCGCTCCACCCGCTGGTATACTGGCGATAACAGTGCCACTTGTTGTCATACCACTGACGGCAATATTAAATATTGTTCCATTATTGGGTGCCATTTCCGTGACTACGGCAGTCGTAGCTCCTGCTGTACCGCTTAATGAAATATCAGAGGAAGTAAAACCGGTAACCGCTTCACTGAAAACAACCATAAAGTTGACAGGACTTGTTGTTGCTGGATCAGATTGCAGGATTGCCTGGTTGATCGTTACTGTTGCTCCAACTGGCGAATCCGAATAAGTAACGGTATTATCGGAACTTGTAGAAGCAAGATTGGTCAGATTATCCGAGGTAACTACTACACCTGCTGGTATACTGGCAGTAACGGTACCACTTGATGTCATCCCACTCACAGCGACATTATATGTAGTTCCATTATTTGGAAATATTTCACTGATTACAGACGTAGTAGCTCCTGCAGTACCGCCCAATATCACATCAGGCGAAGTGAAACCAGTAATAGCTTTACTAAATACCACTGTAAAATTAATCGGGCCACTTGTGGCTGGGTCAGCTTGCCCCGATGCCTGGTTGATGGTAACGCTGGGCGGCTGATCGGTTGATCCATTGATCTTTTCAGGTGGTGGAACGGGCCCGATAGCAGCACTATATGGTAATACTTCAGGTGTAAACGAAACGCTATAGCTTCCTTTTTTCATGACACCAAAAACCACTCTAATATTGATACTCGCCCCTGCCGCAAGCGGTGCACCAACAAAGACGCTGCCTACAGATAATGTTGTATTGATACCGCCGCCTCGAACCTGCACTGGCGGTTGTTCAACTGTGGTGCCACTGATAGTAACCTGGCACGGTACTGTCGAGGGTATCCCCGTTGAAGAACAGGTGGTAGCGTCCGTCACACCACTCAAAATAATGGTGGAAGAAGTCAATGCCCGAAGATCTGCTTTACCTGATCCGGCGGGTAAAGTTGTGATCGAATCCAGTCGTAAACGGATACGGGTAATTGGGACCCCCGTATTATTGGTGAGCCGGTACCTAAATTCTATTGTTCCAAATTCATTATTAGTACTGGGTAGTCCGGGGGTTGGATCCCGGAATACGTTGGGTGGATCAAGTGGAGCTGCTGATTGATCAAGCCTGGTGAGTATGAGGTCTGCATTGCGCGCAACAGGGCTGCTCAGGTTTTCTGGTCCCGGCGCTCCCAATCGTTGTGGACTAATCGATATCGTTCCAAGATCGATGAATTCAAAATCAATAGAATTATCATCTGTATCCTGTGGCACGGCGTTATAGGTCTTTCTCTTAAGCGCAAATTCGAAATCCGTAGTGCCAAGCCCAGGATAACCCGTACCTTCTTTAAAAAGTGTATTAGCTTCAGAAGCAGAACCCACCGCATCGAAACGGTTGGCTAATGTGTAGCTGGCCCCGCCGGTATTGTTATTAAAAATGGCGATCCCCATATTGTCGGGAATGTCAGTAGTATAACTGGTATTACCAGCAACGGCACCAGTGCCTCCATAATTGGCCAAAGAATAGGATGAGCCGACGACCAAATAATGTTGCTTTGCTTTTATGATAGTGCCATTGGGAATAGATGCCCTTGTTGTGCCGTCGGCACTTGCTATACCATATCCTGTTCCTGATAGTGCGGTAACGGTATGGTCAGATGCTGTAGGGTTATAAATTTCAATGAATTCATCGTTGGCACCTCCGGGACCACGAAGCCGAAATTCACTAACTATTAAACTGCCAGCCGTGGGGATTGTTGTTGTTAAATTAAGCGTCCAACCACTGATAACCGCCGCGTTATTTCCACCTTCATCATTCATTATATAAAGACTCCAGGTACCATTAGGATCAGTTCCCCTAAAAATATTAAACATAAAAGTCCCATTAGGGCCGCTCTCATAGTAGGGACCGGCGGGAGCTGGAAGCTGGAACAAATCAGGAGTGCTTTCATAATTTGTTGGCTTGTATGTCCCAGTGGTTAACAAATTCGCATCGGGGAGATAATTAGCACCAGCATCGGAAAAAGTAAATGTTTGATTTACCACGTTATCCAAAACATCATTTCCACCGGCATCCGACCAAAAAATTAAGGTCTGCCCACCAGGACCTACTAATAACATATCGACATTATCAGGACGATTGTGAGAGAAGCCTGTTATTTCTAAAGTAACATTCGTTATCGTTCCTGTTAACCCCGAAACACTAATAGTGGAAGGGTAAGGGATAGCGCTACTTACCGTTGTGCCGATGTTAATATCTGAGGAATTAGTATAGCTGGTTGTAATTTTTGGCAACGGTGGTGGTGCGATATAATTAACTGTATTATCTGTACTCGTGGAGGCAATATTAGGAGCACTTGTGGAACTCATTACAACTCCAGCAGGTATGCTTGCAGTGACCGTACCTGTTGTAGACATTCCACTTACCGCGATATTGTAAGTCGTTCCATTAAGAGGCGTTATTTCGGTGATGACAACACTGGTGGGCACCGCAGTGCCTGCCAACAGTATGTCTGTTGACAGAAATCCAGTTATCGGCTCACTAAAAACAGCTGTGAAATTTACCAGGCCACTATTTGAAGGATCAACCTGGCCCGCAGCTTGATTTATTGTAACGGTCACCGGCGTTGGCGAAATAGTAACAATATTATCAATACTGGTAGAAGCAGTATTTGTTACATCTACCGAGTTCACCACTGCCGCAGCAGGTATGCTGGCGATAACGGTGCCAATACCTGTCATCCCGCTAACCGCAATATTATAGCGCGTGCCATTATTGGGAGCAACCTCTGTTATTACTGCAGTAGTTGCTCCTGCAGTTCCACTCAAATTCACATCGGCTGAAGTAAAACCAGTAACTGGTTCATTGAAGAGTGCAGTAAAATTAATGGGCCCGGAGGTGGCAGGATCGATTTGGCCTGCGGCCTGGTTGACGGTAACTGAAGGTGTAACTACACCTGCCGCAGTATTTATGGACAGAGTCCATCCCCCGTTAATACTTCCATTAACGCTACTTACCTCATCATCTACTACATACAAACTCCATACACCATTGGGATTTGTTCCATTAAAAACAGTTAAAGCGGAGTTACCAATTGGAAGTGCATCATAATAGGGACCCGCGGGTGCTGGCACCGGGAACACGTCTGCGGTGGCACCATGATTGGTTGGTCTGAATGTTCCACTGCTTAAATTAGTTATCGCATCGGGCAGAGAGCCAGGTGCAGCATGCGAAAAAGTGATAGTTATATTGGAAACAGCATTTAACGAATTTGCTCCCCCGGCATCTGACCAAAAAACAAATGCCTGCCCGGCAGGACCTACCAATAACATGTCTACATCATCAGGCCTAGGGTGTGTGAAATTATTGATGGTTAACGTCATGCTGGTGATGACACCAGTTACCCCTGAAACGCTGATGGTAGATGGATAGGTACTTGCCACCGTTCCATTGGTGATAGTAATAGCTGAAGTGTTGCTAACGTTGGTAGTGGTTTGAGACAGTGCGTTACTAACTGATAGGAAAATAAACGCTACATGAAGCAGTACGCGTAAATAGATTCGCATAAGAAAGGTTTTGGTGAGCTTATTATTTCATTATTTGATCAGGTTCTGTTCTGGATATCCTCTCCCCTTCATTTCACTCAACATCCACCATCCGCCATGATTTTCAAAAGTCCAAAGCAGCGTATATGAAAAATCAGGCAGGTGCTGTACTACAGGTTTCAAAACATCATCTTTCAAAAAAACTTTGATGTAGGCCACGAATTCATTGGGCCTCTTACCCTTTCCTGGATGCACTTCCAGGATTGCTATTTCAATAATCTCCCAATCCGTTACTTTCCATGTTCTGTTATCCCGTTTCAGTGTCTCCAATTCTTTATGTAATACAAGGAAACACGGAGCGGTCAGGTACTTTTTAAGTGAATCAATATTGCTACTATTATTCGCCTTTTGAACTAAAGAAAATATGACCCGTGCCTGTTCTGTCATACTTCCTGGATCCCAGGCATTATCCTTAAGTACCAGGTGACTTAATTTAGCTCCTGCAATAGAAATCTTGAAGTTTTTCCAGGAAAGTTTCATAAACAGTTACTGAATATATCTCCTGTAATTGTAACACGATTGTGGGATTTCACTAATGGCTGTACTCCTTTCATTTACGGCTATTGCCCCGGTAAAACATATGAGCCTAACGGTTGTGGAAGCGGCGGCGCTGCGTACAGGAACGGCATGTCTGTGGAATTGACCGGCTTGAATAGGTGTACCTATCAAAAATTCATATCGAGTTTTAAAATCTAGCGAGTAATTTTAAAAAACCAGTGACTAATCTACCTGCTCAATGCTCCAAAGAGCTCTTATCATATTTTGCCTGCTTCTATTAAAGGACACAAGCTTTGCGCAATTGTATGCTCTCGATGATTTTGTTAACTACACAATCAAGGATGGTCTGAGTGACAATTATGTGAATTCAATTCAACAGGACGAGCATGGTTACTTATGGATCGGTACCGATGCAGGACTTAATCGTTTTGATGGTCATGCCTTCAACTCCTATACACAGGGCAGTAAAGATGTTCCGCTTTTTTCCGGAAAAATTTTTCGACTTAAAATGTTTGATGGAAATCGCCTTGCCATTATCAGTCGTGGTGGGTTCCAGCTACTGAACGCACAAAATTTTACGCTGCAGAATTTCCTCATTGCAGATAGTACCCCATTCAGTACTTTCCTCAATACAGCGTGGGACGCATACCAAATGCCTGATCGCTCTGTTGCTATTTCCACCGCTTCGGGATTCTACACATTTACACAGGATGGCCAACTTAATTTCCGTTATGACGCCTACAGTCAGCAGGATATTGGAAAAAAAACCATCCGCTATGGAAAAGATATCATACCCGTCAATAAAGAAGAATACCTGGTGTACGTGGAAGATTTACATTTGGCCTACTACAATTCAAAAGAGCGTTCATTTCGCGAATTAGATCCATCTGATAAACGCTGGGGTATTTATTACAAGCCACCTGCAACTGTTGATGATATTTGGATACTTAAACAACAGTTCGCACCTGCCGAACACCTTTTTATCCAGGCTGAGGGAAATACCATCACCTACTTTAACCAGGCGAAGAATACAACGGTAACCAGCTCCCTTCCCTTTAACAGTCGTAAAGAAATTAGTTATGAAAGCAAAATAACCATGCTTGATGATACCTCCTTTGTCATTAATGCAGCCAATGAGGGCTTCTTCCGGCTTTCCATCAACAGAAATACGGGAAAGGTTAATTGCCTGCCTGAAAAATTCCTACCCACGTTAAAGATCAATTGCCTGTTCAGGGATAAAAGTAATCGCCTGTGGGCCGGTACGCCACAGGGCCTGATGCAACAAAAGCTGCATAAGCCTTTCCTGGAAACCTTTTCCGTTTCACCGGCCGCATTTGATAATGATTTGACCGGGCACTTTAATGGTTTTCTTCCTTATAAAAACAAAATTTATGTATGCCGGTATTCAAACCATGTTGGACTTGCCATTTTTGATAGTACCATGAAACTGGAAAAGAGCATCAGCTTTTTTAATAAAGAAAAAAAATGGAATGAGATACATTCAATACAAGTATACCATCCTGATACTTTATGGCTGAGCACTAATTCCGGGGTGATTTGGCTGGACACCAAAACTTATCATTATGGAAAAATCCCGGAATTCAGCAAATACCAGCACCCATCCGGTGAAAACCTGATGCTCGCTCCCGCCGATAAAAACGGATATGCCTGGTTCTGCTATATGCACCTGGGTGTTGCCGGCCGGTACCATATTCCAACCCGAACATTTACATTTTATACGTCCGAAACCACTCCTGCTATCCCATTTAATAATTTAAAACATATTCGCTACGATTCTTATGGCGATGTATGGATTGGCGGGCACTCATTAACGCGGTGGAACAATCAACTGGGTTTCTTCGACACGCTGATAACAGTCTATGCCGGGGCAAAAAAATTCAACGACAATATCCTTTGCATGTCCAGTGGAGAAGACGGAACCTTATGGATACATAATGAAGAAAATGGTTTATTGGAATATTTTATCAGGGAAAAACGTTTCGTCCAATACAGTACGCGCGACGGACTTCCTACCAACTCCCTGGAAAGTTTCAGTCCTGTTACCAACGGCATACTTTGGATAGCTGGCATGGGCCACCTGGCAGGCTTTGATACGCGTACCAAAAAAACGATCGTATATAGTTACCGCGATGGATTTCCCATGCAAAAACTAACGAGCCGGATTATTTTCCATGACTCCTTGCGGCACCACCTCTATATGCTATTTAAACATAGCCTGGTGCGATTTCAAAGCACTCCTTTTGCCGCACCCGATCATAGTAGCAAATTACTTGTACAGGAGTTGGTTGTTAATAACAAACGAAGCATTTTTCATCCAGAAGAAGAAATGCGGTTCAGGACCGAAGAAAATAATCTTATTATAAAATGTGGCATTATCGATTTTGAAACTACTTCAGAATATAATTTTTCTTATAAGCTAACCAGGGCTGGAACCTGGACCTCACTCGGGCAGGAGCGAAATATAACCCTCACCAACCTGCCACCCGGCAGGTATATCCTGGATATAAAGGCCATTGGAAAAATGGGCGATGAAAAAACTACGCAGATGAATTTCTATATCGCTCCCCCATTCTGGAAAACCGGCTGGTTTGTTATTCTTTTACTTCTATTATTATGGGCCGGCCTGCTACTGCTCTACCGGAACCGCATTCGCTCAATCAGGCAAAAAGCCAACATCGACAAGTTGCTTGTTCAAACCGAAATGAAAGCGCTTCACACACAAATGAACCCGCATTTTATTTTCAACAGCCTGAATAGCATCCGTGAAATGATTCTGAACAAAGAAAACAACGAAGCTTCCCATTACCTAAGTAAGTTCGCCCACCTAATGCGGATCACACTTGACCAGTCGGAGCAAACTTTTGTCACTTTACAGAGCACGATCGACTACCTGGAGCGATATATTGAAATGGAAAAAATACGCAACACGAATTTTAGTTTTACCATTTCCGTCGATGAGACCCTGCCGCCAGACACACTCCTCCCACCAATGCTTATCCAGCCCTTTATTGAGAATGCCATCTGGCACGGCACCGGGGGCAAACGACAGGATATACATATTAAGATCGGTTTCAAAAACCTCGGTGATTCCTTTGTTTGCACCGTGGATGACAACGGCATAGGCATTGACCAGTCAATTCAGCTAAAGGACGGCGGTCACAATAACCACCACTCTGTAGGAATTGCGAATATCCGTAACCGTATCCGACTTTTAAATGAAAAATATAAATTGCAGTGCAGTGTAACCATCGAGGATAAAGCGAAACTACCCGGATCAAACGAACCCGGAACGCTGGTTACGCTGAAGCTACCACTCGAAATGCCAGAGGAATGACGAAAATAAAAACGATATTGGTAGATGATGAGCCACGTGGGTTGTTATCGTTGCAGAAACTCCTGGAACTAAATTGCCCGGAAGTTGAAGTAGTTTGTAGTTGCAGCAGCGCAGAAGAGGCAAAGACAAAAATTGAACAATTGCAACCACAACTTTTATTTCTTGATATTGCCATGCCTGGCAAAACGGGTTTTGAACTTCTTAAAGAACTACCGAGTATCAATTTTGAAATCATATTTGTCACGGCCCACAACAACTACCTCGTACAGGCATTTCATTTCAGCGCCATTGATTACTTATTAAAACCTGTTGATGACGATCTCCTGAAGGCTGCCGTCAAACGCGCAGCAAAAAGAATAGACGAAAAAAATGGCAATCCCCAATTAGATACTTTTCTCAACAATATTCAGCAACGGACCGGCTCGCAAAAAATGAAATTGTGTATCCCATCGCTAAAGGGATTCCAGGTAGTTGAAATTATGGATATCATTTATTGCGAGGCCAATGGAAATTATACCCAGTTTCATATTGCCAACCGCGCTCCCATCGTTGCGTCGAAAGCCATTCATGAATATGAGGAGTTATTGCGTGACAGCAATTTTGTGCGCGTACATAAATCTTGTATCATCAACCTGGAACATGTAAAAGAATATATTAGGGGCGAAGGGGGAAGTGTGATTTTATCTAATAATGTAGAAGTGGAAGTGTCGAGGAGGAAGAAGGATTTTTTTATTAATAGGATGAAGGAGTTTTATAAGTACTAACAATAAACAAGCCATTGCAGCCCAATCATCGGTTTTTGCGACGAGTTTCCGCCGTCGACTTTTAAAATTCTTCATCATTCAGGTTTATGACGTAACTCGTCGCCGCTTCATTAATTAAACTGGAAGAAAGTCTTGGTTATGATATACCTTTTAACTATACACAAAAATGATTTTATAGATCGCCATCTCCTTCCGTAATGAATAAAAGGTATTTCTCATCAATTCTAAATACAAAACTTAAAAATCTGCATGATAAAGGAGCATCATACCCTTTCGGCATTTTTGAATAATCGAAGAAGTTATAACTATATACAACGCCATGACCCTCCGCCCAAACCCGATTAGGCTTTCCCAATTTTGAGAATAGAAATGCTATGGTAACTTCGTCAATCTTACACCTTAAGAGTTTATTATAAGTGTATAGCCTAAACCCGTTATTCCCCAACGAGTCAAGCTTCCAAAAATATCCTAGCTCTTTCATCAGTTGAGAACACACCTGAACAGTGTCCCGACGGTTGCCCTGACTGTAACAATTCAAAGACGTCAATACAGTTGATAAAATAAATAAAACGATAATAATCCCTTTAGTTTTCATAGCCAAATATCTATTTTCAATCATCATAATCTGTCGCCACATTTATAAGATACGGCTTGCCTGAATCAAATCTGAAAGACAAAAACAATACCTCTCGAGTATATCCCGCTTCCCTGGGCAACAGCCGACCATCGTAATAATTATAACAGTAATAGCTGGCATCATTTGCTTTACGTACAAAATTTGGTTTACCGAGCATATCAAGCAAGATGGGCAATGTAAGCCGACTTAGTCTGCATTTCAATAGGCCTTCATAAGCATAAAGCCTGAAACCATTCGTCCCAAGGGAGTCCAATTGCCAGAAGTAAGATACATGTTGCAAGACAGTGGAACAAGTATCAGAAATTACTACCTTTTTTTCCTGACAAAAGGCGCTAAAATAAAATCCAGAAAACAGAACTAATAATGCTATTTTTTTCATGAATACCCTAATTAAGGAGGTAAATTAAAATTATTCTATGTTAACGGCGACTTATATGGGCATTGTAAACTCGTACCCTATTTTGCCCCCTTTATTTGAGTTTAATTTGTGAACTTGTTCACTACCCTTATTACCTCTCCACTGTGAGTATGCCTCTTTTGATTGCCTCATTCCTTAACCATGGAGATAAAGTTCCCCTGTATCGTGTAAGGAAGTCAGTAAACCTTTCTACTTGGGAAATAAAGAGATGATCATAGTTATCCCTGCCTTTAACATACCTTGGAAAAGTGCCTGTAGTGACTGGGAAAAAATAGTTTGATTTATAGCTATACCCTATCCCATGAATAAAGCTTTGAACGGGAGAATAAAGTTCTTTTTCACAATCTTTAAAAAAGGAAAAATAATAGATTACAGTATCCTTTCTATTCTCGTCTTTTGAATATACGTGAACATCGCACTCAACAATATTCAGTTCAGGGCAGTCGTGCTTAAAGTGCTTTGCCTTTTTTTCGTAATTAAAAGCATACATGAACCATTTTAGAGAATCCATATCATGGCTAGGATGAACAAAAAGTTCAGATCTATAAAACTCAATGTCTTGAGCGATCACTTTACATAAATTACTTGAAAGTAACGATGTAATCATAATATTTATGAGTAGTAGTTTTAACATAGCTTATTATTTGTGTCGACTACGGTTTTTGCGGCGAGTTAGCGCCGTCGACTTTTGCAACCCCGCATTATTTAGGTTTACGGCGTAAATCGTCGCCTCATCAGGACAATTAACGTTTATCGCTATCATTACACGACCAAACTTAAGGTTAGTTTCAACACATTTATTAATCAGGAATGTAGTTTTCCGCATGCGCGACGAGTCCCATCTTAAACCGTAATCAACGAGATTTTATTATTGGAGACCGAGACTCGTCCGGAGGAAGCCAGAGAGTAGCAAGACACTGAAACAAGTATCAGAAATGGGATCATCATAGTTAGCCAGCCAAAGCATGAAGCACGCCCCCTAAAGCCTCCAACCGCTATCCGTAAGTCTACGAATATCCAGATTTCTGGCCGCCGTAAATTCTCCGTATATTAATATTACGAAGCTAAGCGCTATATCCACTTATTATCTGGCAATAATGACTTAAGGCAGGAATTAATCCCAAGTGGCCGAACGCTTCGTGTTCACTGTTTTGATAAGGTTGATTAATTCATTGTTTTCTTTTGCAAAAACTTTGCATATTCATTTATTTCAGTTTCATAGCCGTACCGGCTTTTGGCCAACCTGCCAATGATAACTGCACGGGTGCTACCACAATAACACCCAACGGTACCTGCGTGAGTGGAACCACCGTCGGTGCTGCAGATAGCTGGCAGGGCTCGGTTGGTTGCCAGGGAGGAGGTAGCCACCCTGACGTGTGGTACCGTTTTGTTGCTACGGGTACACGAGCACAATTTAATATCACTACTTCCGCACCATGGTCAGGAAACGTGGAGGTTATTCTTGTAGAGGGCGACTGTCCAACAGGTTTTGCAATCGTCGGTAGCCAATGCGGAGGTTCGCCCGTCAATACCACGTTTAATGGTCTGCAGGCAGGTAATACTTATTTTTTTACGATCTCTAATACAAATAATGGAAGCCCAGGCCCATTCCAGGTTTGTGTAACTACCTCATCACCTCCAACCCTGGCCGGTCAGGATTGTAACACGGCAGCCATCCTTTGTAATTCATCCGCCATATCCCAACCTACTTCCAACGCAGGCGCCGGTATACAGGAAGTAAACCAGGCCAATTCTTGCTGGATTACGGGAGGTGAACGCCAGTCTAAATGGTACAAGTTTACAGTTGGTTGCAGCGGTACACTTGAATTCAATATCCGGCCAAATGCACCTGGCGACGATTATGACTGGGCTCTTTGGAATGTTACCACTGATCCTGCCGGTTGTACAACAAAAGGAAATCGAATTGCCTGCAATTGGAGTGCCTGTGCCGGGTCCACGGGACTGAGCAGTTGTGCTCCATCCGAACCGGGCGCTAACAGCGGTGGACCCGGCTGCATGGGAAATTTTGCTGCCTGGAATACACCTATATCCGTAACGGCTGGCAATACGTATGCTTTGCTAATAGACAATTTCGCCCTTACTAACAATGGTTTTGCCTTGACTTTTGGTGGAGCTTGTTCTGGTGGTACAGCCGTGATAGGTCCGGATGCTAATTTCACCTATACGGTTGGGACCTGTGGTACTTATAACTTTACCAAGACATGTCCAACTTCCAATTCAACTTTTCTCTGGCAGTTTGGCGATGGTAGCACAGCAACTACTCCAAACGCGTCTCATACATACACGAGTTTTGGCAATTTTGTTGTTACCCTCAGTGTCACCGATGCCCTTGGCTGTGTGGCTACTTTTTCTCGATCGATCAATATTGTTACGACAGCTCCCCCTGTAGTTATTTCACCAGTGTATTACTGTGTAGGTACTATAGCTGCGCCGCTGTCAGCTATTGGATCAAATTTGTTATGGTATACGTCGGCCAGCGGTGGCGTGGGTTCCACAACGGCGCCTACACCCTCCACAGGCGCGGTCGGAACAACCAGCTATTATGTTTCACAAACTGTTGGTGGTTGTGAAAGTGCCAGGACACAGTTAGATGTGATTGTAACACCTGCACCGACTGTATCTGTAAACTCAACGACTATTTGTGCAGGTCAATCTACAACGTTGACGGCCACACCATCAATTGGAGGCGGCACTTATTCCTGGTCGCCGGGCGGACAAACAACGCCTAGTATTACAGTTAGTCCTACGACGACTACTATCTACACTGTTACCTACAGTATAGGAGGTTGTTCAAATACTGGCTCTGGAACAGTAAATGTAACGGCAGTTACACCTTCGGTTTCGATAGCTGCAAGCAGTACTACAATTTGTCCAGGCAGTTCCGTCACTTTTACCGCAACCCCTACCAATGGTGGCACCAATCCAACTTACCAATGGCAGATCAATGGTGTAAATGTCCCGGGGCAGACTGGAGCAACATTTACAAGCTCATCCCTTGTAAATGGTAATGTAG
>CBFGXP010000004.1:0-47839 GCA_965652775.1 uncultured bacterium | reverse complement strand
TATGGCCGTTTATTTTAAAACACTGTACTTGGCATTAACAAGTACCTATCTTTGAACTGTAATTAATAAAAGCGAGTACTTAAAAATATCAAACCATTTAAAATGAGAAACTTATTGACTTTATTGGCATCCATTTTAACCTTATCGACCTCTGCCCTAGCACAAAAAAGCACAGGTAAAGTATCGGGGCAGGTTATTGATGGTAACACCAAAACCATTGAATCAGCAACGATTACACTTCTTCGGGCCAAAGATTCGTCGGTCGCAAAGATCAGCGCAGCGAATAGAGAGGGTAAATTTGTATTCGATAATGTCCTGGAAGGGCAGTATATGGTTTCAATAACTGCGGTAGGGCATACAAAAGGGTTTTCAGAAGTTTTTGAAATTACCTCCGCAAATAACAATGTCACTCTTAAAACTATCGAACTCGTTCCTCTTGCAAAGAACTTAACAGGAGTAACGGTAGCTGCTAAAAAACCTTTGATCGAACAGAAGATAGATCGAATGATCGTAAATGTTGAAGCATCAATCACGAATGTAGGTACTTCAGCTTTAGAGGTACTGGAAAAATCTCCGGGAGTTTCAATTGATAAGGATGGCAACATCAGCTTAAAAGGAAAGCAAGGTGTTCAAATATACATTGACGGAAGACCTTCCTATTTATCTGGTGCAGACCTTGCAATTTACCTGCGTAATCTAAGCAGCAATCAATTGGATCAAATTGAGATCATGACTAACCCACCTGCAAAGTATGATGCTGCTGGTAACGCCGGTATTATTAATATCAAAACTAAAAAGACCAAGCAATTCGGTTATAGTGGCAGCATATCTTCTACATGGGCGCAGGGTCGTTATCCAAAAGTTAATGAATCATTCACTTTTAATTATAGAAAGAATAAATTGAACCTGTTTACAACACTCGGGTATAACCATCGTAAAAACTGGCAGGATCTTGATATTCAAAGAAAGTTCATCGAGAGTTCTACTAAAGAAATAAAATCACATTTTGACCAGGAGTCAAGAATTAAAGAAGAGGGTCAGTCTTATAATGCAAAAGTTGGGTTTGATTACTTCGCCAGTAAGAACACAACGTTTGGCGCAGTGTTCACAGGTTATTATAACCCGGGGAAATTCACTAATCAAAGTGATGTATTTATTTCTGACCCAAATATGGTTTTATTGAGCAATACTGTGGCTAACACCAGCAACGACAGAAAATGGAAGAATTTCAGCACGAATCTAAACTTCCGCCAGGTATTGGATACGGCAGGACAAGAATTAACCGCAGACCTTGATTATCTCACTTACCGCAGCACCAATAATCAGACTTTGGTAAATGCGTATTATGATCCTAACGGCATCCCAACATACAAAGCAGATACTTTATTAGGCAATTTGCCGCAGGATATAAATATCTATACGGCAAGAGTGGATTATACAAAGCCATTAAAGAAGGGCGCAAAGTTTGAAGCAGGTCTTAAAACAAGTTTTGTAGAAACTGATAACAATGCAATTTATGATAGCATAAACTACGGGGAAAGAGTTCAGGATATTGGACGTAGCAATCATTTTATTTATCAAGAAAATGTAAATGCGGCTTATGTTAATTATAGCAGGCCTTTTTCTAAAAAATGGTTTGGCCAGTTTGGATTAAGACTTGAAAATACAAATGCAACAGGCGACCAGGTTACAACAGGTCAAACGTTCGATCGCCATTATACACAATTATTCCCAACCGCTTTTATACAATTTAAACCAAGCGATAAAAATAGTTTCGTCTTGAATTATGGCCGTCGTATCCAAAGGCCCAATTACCAGGATTTGAACCCATTCATTCTTTTCCTGGATAAATACACTTTTGAACAGGGTAACCCCAACCTTCAGCCACAATTTGCTCATAACATTGAACTCACCCATAGCTATAAGGGATTTTTGAATACAACACTGAACTATACAAACACAACTGATATTATCAACGAAGTACTTGAACAAAACACTGACAGGAACGAAACCTATGTAAAGAAAGATAATATTGCCAAGCAGCGCCAATATGGGATATCAGTAAGTGCCAGCGGAACCATTAAAAAATTATGGACCCCGAACTTGTGGGCAAATCTTTACAACAACCAGTTTGAAGGAATAATAAATGGTGATTATGTCAAGACCGGCGCCACAACCTTACAAGCCAATCTTCAAAACCAATTTAAACTTGGAAAAACACTAAGTGCTGAGCTAAGCGGTTATTTTAATTCAGGTGGCGTTCAGGGTGTTTTCAGGATCAAGAGCTTTGGAATGGTGAACATGGGAGTGAGCAAAACAGTGTTTAAAGGAAAAGGGACATTCAGATTGACTGGCCGTGACATATTCCGTACTCAAAAAATAAATGGTGAAATTAAATACAGCGATGTTGATGCATCTTTCCAGCAGCGTCGTGATTCAAGACAAGTAGCACTTGGGTTCACTTACCGTTTTGCAAAAGGCAAAGTAGGTAATACCCAAAAAAGAAAGACAAATGGCGCAAGTGAAGAAAGCAGCCGTGTAAAAACAGGTGAATAATCTCTTGAACATAACATAACCATTAGACCGGGTATAGCCTTGAAAATAATAAGCAGTCAGTTTTGTCTTCTCATGAAAAACAAAAGTCCCGCTTCCGCGGGACTTTCTTTTAACACTTTTTCACAATTTGGATTTATTAAATAAGATTATTACCGCTTGTGTATAGGTAAGTATTATTTGCCCTTCAACACTCTAACTACGAATCTTGTCATATTTCATTTCACAATAGAAATTAATAATAGCACTTTTATGTATCGCCAACCTATTTAAAGAAAGTATAGCTTTATGAGAAAATTATCTGCACTTATAGCAAGTACATTATTATATACGCTTGCATTTTCACAAACTAAAATTGGTAAAGTTTCAGGCATCATTACTGATGAGTCACAAAAACCATTACAATCAGCATCGGTATCATTATTACGTGCAAAAGATTCATCATTGGTAAAAACTGCCGTCACCAATAAAGAAGGAAAGTATGAATTTGAAAGTATTAATGAAGGAAAATTCCTGCTTTTCGTTTCTTCAGTCGGGTTTCAGAAAAAATACGGTCAATCATTAGAGATCACAGCTGCCAATTCATCTTTCACTGCGGAAACAATCCGGCTTTCAGCAGAAGCAAAGTCAATGCAGGAGGTAACTGTGACCGCTAAAAAACCATTTATCGAGACAAAGATTGATAAAACAGTGGTGAATGTTGATGCTTCACCTACAAGTGCTGGTGCCACCGCCCTTGAGATATTGGAAAAATCGCCAGGCATTACTGTGGACAATGATGGCGCCATTAGTCTTCGTGGCAAGCAGGGAGTTATTGTAATGATGGATGGCAAGCAGACTTATTTATCTGCAACCGATCTGACCAACCTGCTACGTAATATGCCGGCATCATCTCTTGACCAGATAGAGATCATGACAAACCCATCCTCAAAATATGATGCGGCTGGAAATTCCGGTATCATTAATATCAAAACAAAAAAGGGAAAGAATAATGGCTTTAACGGAAGTATTATGCTTGGTGCAACCACCAGTTTATATAAACCTGATGAAGCATTTTACATGAACCCTAAAACACAAAACAGTTTCAATTTTAACTGGAAAAAAAATAAGATCAATTTGTTTGGTAATTATAATCCGAATGCTTTTCGGGGCATGAATCGCCTTACACTGGATAGCCGGTTTATGGATGAGAATTATAATACCACCGGATATAATTTCACTGAAACACGTTTCAGATTCGGAAACAATAATCATACGTTGAAATTGGGATTAGACTGGTTTGCTGATAAAAAGAATATTTTCGGAATTGTCGTTAGCGGGTTTACATTCAGCGGGCATCCCACACCGACCTCTGTTTCTGACCTGGTCGATGCAAACATGCAATTAGAAAACAGGCTGATTTCATCAACTGATAATGATCTTAAATTTCAGAATGCAACACTTAATCTTAACTGGAAACATACATTTGACACAACCGGTAAAGAGATAACTGCGGATTTTGATTATGTAGTGTATGATAATGTATCAGATATGATACTGACAACCGACTTTTATAATAGTTCAATGCAAAAAACATCCACAACATATCTAAAGGGACATTTGCCAGCTGGTATCAATATCTATACTTTCAAAAGCGATTACACTCACCCGGTAAAAGGTGGAAAATTTGAGGCAGGTGTCAAATTCAGCTATGTGAAAAATGACAACCTTGTGAATTATGAGCGATTGGTTAATAATGAATGGGAAACAGATGAAATACGCTCTAATCATTTTATTTATGATGAAACGATAAGTGCAGGATATATAAACTATAGCCGGGAAATTAAGAAATGGACGTTGCAGGCCGGATTAAGGCTCGAAAGCTCAATTGCACACGGAAACCAGGTGATAACAAATGAAACTTTCAAAAGAGATACTACAAATTTATTCCCCACCGCGTTTATAAGTTATAAGGTAGATAAAAAAAATACCTTGACCCTTGCGTACGGCCGTCGTATCCAGCGACCAAACTACCAGGATCTGAACCCATTCACTTATTTTCTTGATACTTTATCATACAGACAGGGAAATATCTATCTGCGTCCACAATATGCACATAATATTGACCTAACGCATAGCTTCAACGGCAAGTTTATAACCACGTTTAATTTTAATAAAACTGATGATATTATTTCACAAATAGTAAAGCCGGTGCCAAACAGTAAAATCAGGTATCTCACAGTTGATAATGTAGCAGAGTTCACGAATATTGGCCTTTCAGTCACTGCTCCCATTGCATTTGCAAAGTGGTGGAATGCAAATCTTTTTACAAATGTGTTTAACAATCATTACAAAGGGGTTTACGATACTTTCAATATTGATCGTTCCTATACTTCATTCACTGCCAACATCACTAATAGTTTCACGTTTAAGAAAGGATGGACCGCTGAGCTAAGTGGATTTTATCGTCATAAGGCACTTAGTGGTCTTACCCAAATGGAACCAATTTACCAGATGAGTTTTGGTGTCCAGAAACAAGTAATGAAGGGAAAAGGCACTTTACGCTTGAATGTTCGTGATCCTTTTGCCTGGCAGAAGTTTGAAGGCAGAAATACTTATGGAATGATCGATGGTGGTTTTATTGCCCGACCGGATATAAGACAGGTAACAGGAACTTTTACCTGGCGCTTTGGAAAGACCGGACAGCAAAATCAACCGCGTAGAAGAAATAGTAGTTCTCAAGACGAACAAAACAGGGTAGGACAAAGTCAATAAAAAATATAAGTTTTCTCATGTGGTAAAACCTCTTATTTCTATAGGAGGTTTTTTTTATGCAAACAATCTTACTTTTGAATTCATTTAAAACTATTTTATGCCTTCATTTGATATCGTTTCCAAAGTAGATGCACAAGCTCTGGATAATGCCGTAAACGTTACAACCAAAGAAATAACCAACCGCTTTGACTTTAAAGGAAGTCATGTTGTAATCGATCTTAACAAGAAAGATTTTAAGATCAATATTGAAACTGACGATGACATGAAGATGCGCCAACTGTGTGATGTGCTTATCAGCAGGGCTCATAAGCAAGGAATAGATCCATTGGCATTTGACACTAGTAAAGAAGGCTTGCAAAGTGGCAAGGTTTGGAAAAAAGAAGTGCCAGTAAGAAATGGACTTCCTCAGGATGACGCAAAGAAGATCGTTAAATTGATTAAAGATTCAGGAATGAAAGTTCAGGCATCTATAAATGATGACCTTGTTAGAGTAACAGGAAAAAAAATTGACGACTTGCAGGCCGTCATCCAGCTATGCAAGTCTTCTAATCTCAAACTGCCTCTCCAGTTTGTCAATATGAGAGATTAATTAGTTTATAAACTGTTCATAACTAGGGATTGTGTGTGGATATCTCAAATTTTATTTGTGCAAAACAGGTGAGTATTAAACAGGGAAAAAATTTGGAAAGCACATATATCTAGGGCAACTTAGCGTCATAAGATTGAATGAGCCGTCAAAAGCGAGTTCGATCTGAGATCCGGAAAATCCGTCAAAAGATTTAAAGGATCTGCGATCAGAGGAGTCCGTCAAAAGAAGAATTTGATCGCTGGGGTAGAGAGTCCGTCAAAAGACACAAAACCTCACGAAAAGCGTTGGGTTAGTAAGACATTCAGGAGCTTCGGCAAATGAATGGAAGAAAAATCCGGCGCTTTTCTATTTTTTATACCTTCTGTTGGTGATTAGCTTCCGTTGCGTTACTTTTGCACCTGAATTTTTTATTTAGTACGGCAAAACCCGTACAGCCTTTAAATCAAACATTTATGAAGCAGGATATTCATCCGAAAAGTTACCGGTTAGTAGTTTTTAAAGATATGAGTAATGGACACAGTTTCCTGAGCCGTTCAACAGCAGGTTCAAAAGAAACTGTGAAGTGGGAAGATGGAAACGAGTATCCCCTTGTTAAACTGGAGATATCCAACACATCTCATCCTTTCTTCACTGGCAAGAATATGTTAGTTGACACTGCTGGTCGAATTGACAAATTCAAGAAGAAATATGAAAAGAAAAAATAAATTCCTAAATTAGGATTGTTATTAAGTTTTTGTTTTTCATGGCTATACTTTAGTCCCGGAGATTCCTCTTCGGGGCTTTTTGTTTTTTTTAAAATCTTTTAGCTTTACCGGATGCCCGTTAAAATCATTTTTACCGAAGAGTTTTGCCAACCTGAAAATCTTTATCCGTTTACACTTACACGGCAAATCCAGGATATAAGAGTAGGCATTCTTACTATAAGGGAAAAATGGGAAAAGATTCTCGGCGTGACATCATACGACAGGTGGGAAGATGATTATAAGGACCTTGATAGGTCAATACGTCTTGAAAAAATAGAAGATAATGATACTTGTTTTATGATCCATGGAAATATTCTTCCAACTCCCAGGCTTATAAAAGCCCTTGGCAAATTAAAGAACGGGGAATTTATTTCGGTAAATGGCAATACCGGTGTCATTTTCAGATTTTCCAAAAAAGAAATACAAGAGCCCAATAAAATAAAAGTATCCAGGGCCATTACGTTACGTGATGAAATAAAAAGCATTCATTTTCCCTGGAATATTTTTCAGCTGAATGACTATGCAATTCGTGAAGATTTTAACCTGCTGACTAGAAAAAGAGGTTCGCAAAAAATATCAAAGACCAATAGAGTGGTTAAGCCGGGAAATATTTTTATAGAAAAGGGAGCTGTTGTTGAAAATTGTTTTCTCAATGCTTCTGAAGGTCCAATTTATGTAGGGAAAAATGCTATGATCATGGAAGGCACTGCAATTCGCGGACCTTTTGCATGCTGTGAAAGTGCTGTAATAAAAATGAATTCCAGAATGTATGGCGCCACTACGATAGGTCCATATTGCACTGCCGGTGGTGAAATCAAGAACTCAATATTCTTTGCCTATTCCAGTAAATCCCATGATGGATATATTGGAGACTCAGTAATAGGAGAGTGGTGTAATCTTGGAGCCGGCACCACCAATTCAAATATTAAAAACAATGCAAGTATAGTAAAAGTTTGGACCCCAAAAGGGCAAATGAATGCCGGTCAGAAATGCGGAGTGTTTATGGGCGATTATGCTAAAACATCCATCAATACATCACTCAATACAGGAACAGTGATGGGAGTTTGCAGCAGTGTTTTTGAACCAGGGCTTACGCCAAAATATATTCCCAATTTTTCCTGGGGCAGTGATGGTTTGCGCCGATATGACCTTGAGAAAGCACTGATCGATATCGGTGATTGGAAAAAACTAAAAGGAAAATACATTACTGAAAATGAAAAGACAATTCTTACCTATATCTTTAAGAACTATTAAAACCAAGACATGCGTACACAAATTGCAGCGGCCAACTGGAAGATGAATTTGACTTTTCAGCAAGGGGAAAAACTCTTAGACGATATTCTGGCAGCAGAAATTAAATTGAAAGATCACCAAAAAACAATATTCGCAGTTCCCTACCCGTACCTGACAATGACAAGAAGTGAAGTAGCTGACGAGAAGAATTATTATCCGGCCGCTCAAAATTGTCATCATAAAAAATCTGGTGCATTTACAGGAGAGATTTCGGTTGAAATGCTTCATTCATTAAAAGTCACTTATTGTGTAGTTGGACATAGTGAACGAAGAGAATATTTTGCTGAAACCAATGCGATGCTTGCTGAAAAGGTAAACTTATGTCTTGGAAACTTTATTACGCCTATTTTTTGTTGCGGCGAAGCGTTAGCTATTCGGGAAGCCGAAACCCAAAACGAATTTGTTACACAACAGCTAAAAGAGTCATTGTTTCATTTAAACCCTGACCAGATACAGAATATCATCATCGCTTACGAACCGATATGGGCTATTGGCACAGGCAAAACTGCTACCACTGATCAGGCACAAGAAATGCATGAACATTTGCGTTCTATAATAGCGGGCCATTACGGTGAGGCCGTTGCAAACCAGGTTCCCATTCTTTATGGCGGCAGTGTAAAGGCAAATAACGCCAAGGAATTGTTCGGTTGTCCTGATGTAGATGGGGGTCTGGTAGGAGGGGCTTCATTGGTTGCCGCCGAATTTATCGAGATCATACGTTCACTGAAATAACAGGTTATACCTTCTCAATATTATATTGTTATCAGTCGAAAGAGACAGTTGCTCTTAAGCATCCTGAATGTAAGAGTGATTGTTAATAATAAAGAGATTTATCCTTTAAGTACAGAAGACCCGGTCATCATAGAAGTTAAAGACAATCATCCAAGAATTGTAATCACCGATGGATTTCATTTTACAAGACCGATAGAGCTTACTTACAGACAACCCAGCTATTATCATTTTAAAGTAGTTTGTGCGATTGATGATCTACAATTATTGGGAAATGCTTTTGTACTAATTGTATTTTACCTCCTCGGGTTCTTTACTGGCGTTTTTGTTTTAAAGTTGCTTAGTTTTTTGCCCATAGTATATCTTTTATTTGCCTATTATGTAGACAGAAACTCTTTCATACAAATCAGGCAAGACAAATTAATGCGTAGCGATAACAGGAAAAACTAACTCATTCTTTATAAACATTGGTTTTTGAATCAAGTACCTGTATAAACATTCAATTAATTTGTAAAACAGCGTAGATTCATCGGCTTTTTGCAGAAAATTATATTTTATTTGCATAAACTTAGACTGTGCGATTTCTACTACGCGGATTTATTTTCAGGATCATTTTTACTGTCATCGGGTTTCTGATTAGCCTTTTGATCGCAAAGCTTGCAGGAGCGAATCAATTCGGTTCTTTATCATTGATCATCGTTAACGCTGCGTTTATATATATCATAACCGGGCTGGGTACGGATTCGGCCATCGTGTGGCATGGCATATCTGGCGCCACTTACACCCGTGATAAAGTATTTTCTTTTACTATAATTACGGCTTCGATTCAACTACTGTTCTTTTATATAATTGCAATACTCGGATTTCTTTTTCTTGGGCATACTTTACTCGGGGGCAGTTTTGATCTTAATATTTTTTTCGCAGAAGTAGTTTATTTTACCGGCCTGGTATTACTGGATAAATTCCTTTCACTTTACTATTCCCAGCACGAAGCTAAGTTTTGTAATAAAATTCTGGCCATTGTTTCCGTCTTACTATTCCTGGTCACCTTGGTCATATGGGCTATTCAACCTTCTTTAATAGCAAATTACCCGGTTTGGAGTTATAGTCTTTTTATATTTATTCCAGCGGTCCTTCTATTATTATTTTTTCTTATAAAATTCAGGCCATCGATCAAACCTATTTCACAGGAAGAATACAGATCGTTCTCTTCCTTTTCAGCAATCGTATTAATTACAAATATTATCCAGTTTATTGCTTACCGTGCTGACTATTGGTTTATTAGCGCATATTTCGATCATAATGAAGTTGGAATCTATGCACAGGTTTCAAAATTCGCACAATTGCTATGGATCATCCCGGGAATCCTCGCAGGGCTGCTGACTCCAGCTTTAAAAAATGAAACTCAAAAACTCTCAGATAAAGAATTTATAGCTGTTTGTAAACTTACCTTTTACATACATATAGTTTTAGGAGCTATATTGATACTCGTTTCATTTCTTATTTACCAGTTTTTTCTGCCGGCGGTTTATTTCGATGGGTTCTTTTCTTTATTGATAATGTTGCCGGGCTATTTATTATTTACAATTACGACAATATTTGCATCATATTTTTCGGCAAACAGGTTATTAAAAGTAAACCTTATCGGCTCTGTCATTTGTTGTAGCCTTATGCTGTTATTGGATTTTCTATTAATACCAGCGTTAAGTTATAAGGGAGCGGCTATCGCAAATCTTTTTGCTTACTCCATCGCTACCTTTTATGTTATCGCCCGATCAATGACATTCATTAAAGGTTCGCTCAAAGACTTATTTATTTTAAGAAAATCTGATTTTGATTTATTTTCATCGCGGGTCATAACGATCGATAACCAAAATACATGAAGCATATTCTGTATCTGCCTAGTTGGTTTCCTAACCGAAAAGATCCCTTTTCCGGCGATTTCATAAAAAGATTTGCTGAGAGTGCTTCATTATATAATCGCATAACAGTTTTTTTTTCCGCCATCGATGACTCCATAAAAAAAGCAGAATTCGTAGAAGAAAATGTAAATGAAAACTTTACAATCCATTACTATTATTATCCTTCATTAAAGGGAGTCACTGCCAGGATTCAAAATGGCTTAAAGCGTTTCTTTGCCTTAAATAAATTATACAATAAAATTTTTGCCGGCTTACGGCCTGATATTATTCATGTTCACGTTTCTTATCCAGCCGGGTTATTTGCGCTGTATCTTAAAAAAAGAAAGGGCCTGGAATATATAATTTCTGAACAAAATTGTATTTATATGCCAGGTTATGATAATTCTTATGTGCCCGCTAATTTTGAAAAAAAGATGAACAAAATTATTTATCGCAATGCAAAGAAGATCCATGCAGTTTCAAAAAGTCTTGCTGATGCATTGACAAATCAGGAGCTTGCCGTCACAAAGCCGGTCGTAATTCCAAATGTTGTAAACACAGATATCTTTAAATACCGGGAAAAGGAGAAAGGCCAAATTTTCAAATTTATTCATGCTTCATTGCTGGTTAATCAAAAAAACCCGGAAGGAATGCTTGTTGCTTTGTCAATTGTAAAGAAAAGACGCGATGATTTTATACTTAAAATTCTTGGGCCGGCAACAGAAAGGATCAGGAAACTGGTAGAAGAGCTCTCATTGAAAGAACATATCGTTTTTATGAATGAAGTTCCTTATAGTGAAGTAGCTAGTGAGCTGAGCAGATCAGATGCTATGATCCATTTTACCAGGTATGAAACTTTTGGTTGTGTGATCGCTGAATCACTTTGTTGCGGGGTACCTGTAATCATAAGTAACCTCGATGTAACCAGGGAATTAATAAAAGACAAAGTAAATGGTTTGTTGGTCACGGAAAGCGATGTTAATGATCTTGCTGAAAAAATTCTTTTTTTTATGGAAAAGGGATTTTCAATAAATTCAAAACAGGTCGCAGAAGAAAACCAGCAAAAATTTAACTACTCACGTATCGGGAAAATGTTTGACGATATGTACGCGACAACCATTTCAGGCAACTAGGCTGTTTTTTTTCAATTTATCCTTTCAGCTTATCCACAAGATCCACATACTCCTTCATAGCTGTCTCTTTTGATCTTCCTTTTAAGGCCGCCCACGCATCATATTTAGCCTTATTCACAAAATCAAATGGATTGGAAGGAGGTTCTGTATTGACATCGCCGGTTGTAGCTTGTTTGAATAATGAATAAAGTTGGAGTAAAACTTCATTAGATGGTTTTTCATTAAGCGTCTTACTATTGGCTACTGCATCGTCAAATTGTTTTTGGAGATCCATCGCTTTGTTTATTGCGAAAATATGCGATTTATAATAAGTATTATTTGAAAAAAATCAGTCTATAAATAAATAAAAATCCCGAACTTTATAACAAACCCTTAGCTATGCGTACCGTGAATGATCTGCTAAAAAGCAAGCCAGTTGTTTTCAATAATATTGATGCCGATGCACTGGTTATTGACGCATTGCAAATGCTCAATTCGGTTAACCTAAGCTACCTGGTTGTAAAAAAAGATGATGAATTCAAAGGAATTTTTTGTGAAAGAGATTATAGCAGGAATGTCATCCTTAAGGGTCGCTCCAGTGCAAACACAAAGGTCAAAGAGGTGATGACAAATGATCTTCCCATGGTTGAAATTACTGACACTGTGGAGCATTGTATGAACCTCATGATTGCTCATAAAGCCCGTTACCTGCTTGCATATAACGATCAGCATTTTGTTGGCGTTATTACTATCCATGACCTGCTGCGCCAGGTATTATCAAATAAAGAAGCAGTATTTGATCATTCAGTAGCAGAGCAATTACTGAGTCATGACGAGGGTCGAAAAATATATTGATGGGTTACCAGTTACTGAATATTTTCTTTTTTGTTTTTCACACGATTCTCATGTTGTTTAATTGTTTTGGGTGGGCCTGGAAAAAGACCCGTCGCTGGAACCTGTTTACACTTTTGCTAACAGCATCCTCATGGTTCATTGTGGGTATCTGGTATGGCTGGGGTTATTGTTTTTGCACAGACTGGCATTGGGAGGTACGGGAAAAGATGGGGCTATATGATCAATCCAATTCCTATGTTCATTTTTTGTTGCTGAAACTTACCGGTATTAATTTTCAAAAGGACCTTGTAGATAAAGTTACACTATTAGTTTTCTTTTTGTCACTCATATTAAGTGTTTGGCTAAATATAATTGACACAAGAAAAAACAGATCAATAAAAAACCGCCTCGCCTAAAGCGGGACGGTAAATAATGATAGAAAAACATTAAGCTCCTATAGCTTCTGCTACTAAAGCGTCTGCTTTTTCTTCCTTTTTGTTTTTTTCTTTTTTATTCTTTACATACAGATCGTTGGCAAGAAGTTTAGCAGCTCGTTTTATTGCAGCCCTGAATTTTTTCTCTTTGACCTGGTTTTGAAATTCGACTAAACAAGTCTCTAATTTCGCGGAGACCACTCTGCGAAATTCCTTCCTGTTTTGTTTACCCGCAACAGTTCCATTAGTATTGTCCATGATAAAAATTTGATAGTTAAGTTAAGAAAATCATGCCAAGTAACCGGCCAGTAACTCATTATTATTTTGCAAGGGGAGGTTCGCGTGTCTTTAACTTTTTGATAAAGAAAGCCACCATTAAACAAACGGCCCCGGCACTGAACCACAACCACTTAAAGCCAAAATGGCCGGCCAGTAGCGACCCTCCCAGAGGTCCAAGTGTTTGTGCTGCAGACCACGCCATAGTGTACAAAGCAGCGTATTGACCCCTGTTGGCCGGTTGCGTCCTACTTATCCAAAAACTATTCATAAAAGGCATGGAAAAAATTTCCCCAAAAGTCAGGAGGGTTATTATGCCGAGAGCCAGCATGGGTCCTATGTCCGGGATATTTAGCATAAAAAAAGAAATTCCGATGAGTAATATCCCGATTGAAATGTATTGAAGATTGCTGGCTTTGCCCTCCAATTTATAGATCAATACCATTTCAACTATGGCTATAATAACACCATTTATGGCTAACAAAAAACCAATTAAAGTTTCGGAAAAATGCAGCTCTTTGTAAAAGAATGGGGAAAGGTTAGTAAACAATTGAAAAAAGCAGCTTGCAAAAAATATGGTTAATAAAATAAAAAACAGGTATGTTTTGTCTTTATAAGCAGACATTAGTTTTACAGGCTCCTTATGCTTCTCATTTTCTTCTTTGTAATTTACCGGTTTTAAAAAGAGCCAAATCAAAACTGCAGCAGCGATATTGGTAATACCATCAACATAAAATAGCAAGGTATAGTTAATATCAGCAAGCACACCACCAATGGAGCTTCCCAATGCCCATCCTATATTAATTGCAAGCCTGTTAAGAGCATAAGACCTTGTACGGTTTTCGGGTTTACTATAAAACGCTACTGCGGTAGAATTTGCGGGCCGGAATGCTTCATTGATAAATGCAAGGAGATAAGTAAAGAGACAAATCAACCAATACGTTTTCATTTCGGATAAAACAAAGAACATGATACCTCCACCAAGTAACGTTATGATTTGTACCGGGTAGAATCCGATCTTGTCAGTAAGCCTTCCACCGACATAAGCTCCACTAAAAGCACCAAACCCAAAAAATGCAAATACGATCCCCGCCATCGAAACGCTATAGCCCATCCTGATAAGATAAAGGGTAAGAAAAGGAACTACCATTGTACCACTTCTGTTAATGAGCATGACTACAGAAAGCAGCCATGTAGATCGTGATAAACCGGTATAAGCATTCTTATATGTATTTAAAACAGGTGTTAGCATAAACGCAGTGTAAATGTACCGCCTGGATAATTTTGCCAATTATCGAAATGAGAATGTTTTTTGGATTAAAAATTTTCAATACATTTAAAAATTAAAACCTAAGGAATGAAAAAAATGTATGTATTCGCAGGTATGGCAATATTATCATTGGGCCTTACTTATTGTTCTTCATCTAAAAAAGCGACCGCTGCTGCAGTTCCGCCAAAAACTACTTATGCGGCAACACTTGTCCCGGTAATTGCTGATAAATGCTCACCTTGTCATATACCTTCAAAAGGAGGAAACAAAAAGGCATATGACAATTATGCAAATGTAAAGGCAGACATTGACGAGATCATTCGCCGTATTGAACTTAACCCCACAGACAAAGGCTTTATGCCTTTCAAAAAATCACAAAAGTTAGCAGCGGATACTATTGCTGTTTTTAAAAGCTTCAGGGAGCATGGACTACTGGAGAATTGATTTTTTTTCCTATTTTATTGAAGTTTTCGATTTGATGATCTTTAGATTTTCCGGATCATGATAAGTTATCTTATGCTAGTTCATACTTGTTTTTCCAGTACCATCATTTCAAGGGGTTGTGTTGGGATACCGAAACGTTCATCAACGGGAAAGGGGAGGATACGCCCAGTTTTGTGATAACCCTTCTTTTCATACCATGCAATCAGATCAGTGCGTACGGTGATCACGGTCATATAAATCGAAGAACAGTTGTGTTTATTAGCATAGTCATCCGCAGCAGCTAACAGTTTCTTGCCAATACCCTTACCTTGTGCCGAGGGAGCAACCGAGAACATGCCGAGGTAAAGTCTTTGTTTTTTCTTATGAAGATAAACGCAGCCCTCAATTATCCCTTCATCATTTGTATATATGAGGAATACCGAACCAGGCTTGCTTATCAATCTGGACAAGGTTGCTTCATCAGTTCTTTTATTGCCAACAAAGAGATCCGCTTCGGATGTCCAGCCTAGTTTGGAATCTGCTCCACGATAGGCACTATCCATTAAAGTAACCAATGAAGAAATATCTTTTTCTTCTGCAAAAAAAATAGACATCAAATGAAGATAACACTTATTCAAAAATTCTTTGCTGAATTGGCGCCTCTTTGAACCCTTTGCGCCCGCTGACCATAATCATTTAGAACATAAGCCAGGTAAAGGCTTTTGTTACCATAAGCACCACCGCTTATTTTGGGATATGAATAAAAATACTCTAATCTAAGACGGTTTGTTTTCCATAGATAATCATCTTTATATAAATTCGGATTAAATGTAGAGTCAAAATTTGCCTTCGCGTTATTACTGATATCCTGGGTAGGCGGCCCAAATGAACTTTTTACTGCTTCAATTAATTTTTCGTGATATTCCGGTGAAACTTTTACAATGATCTTTGCAAGTGTATCTTTTAGATAATATAATTCTACTGCTTTCACAGGTATATCCCCAATGGTCTCTTTTAAATAGTCAATCACAATTTTGTCAGCACCGTCCGCGTCCTTGTGCTTCACCCCATATCCCAATACGAATTTCGATCCGAGCTTATATTTTTTAAACCCGTTATTTTCGTCAAGACTTTTTAAACTCTGTGCCTTGAGATTTGTCAGTATCAAGATTGCCATTGCTGAAAAACAGGTTCGGAGAAAAGAGGAAGATTTCATAAAGAAGGGCTTTAGGTTATGACCCCAATTTAAAGCAAGAATCGTGCAATCCACTATTAAAATGACGACAACTGTTAGAAAAAGTTGTAACCTGCTTTGTTTACCTTCCGTCAAAGGTTAAAAAAAATGAAAGCCACGCCATTTTTGTTCTTCCTGCTTATCAACTGGTCGGTTCCTGCTTATACGCAGGTGGCAAAATTCGACAGTCCCGGGTCTTTTGCCGATAAGAATACCCTGTATGAATACAAAAAATCTAATTGGGATGGCACCCATTCCTCCAGTGTTTTTTTATATATAGCTGATACCAATAAACTCGAATCTTTTAAATGGTGGAACGGAGATACAGTGGCAACACTTGTAACCGCAGTTATCGATTGGAATAATTATTCTGTAAAAGAATTTCAGAATTATAAATTGAGAAGAGCGAAAGCTCCTGAATTCATCGCAAGATTAAAAGGCGAAAAAAATATAAAAATCGAAGCAGGAGAGATGCGAGATTCACTATTGATTGCGGCCTTACCGTGGCAGAGTTATGATTTTGATTTCGCTGGTCTAAGCTTTATTTGGCGTTCATTGAAAAATAAAAAAGATCATTTCTGGTTTCATATTGCCGATGTCGCAATGGTTAATGGCGATCCCAAATTTGTGAATAAAGGGAAAGTGAACGTTAAATTCAGTGGGGAGGAAAAGGCTAATGGTAAAACATGTTTAAAATATATCGTAGATGGTCCGGGACTTGAAAACAAAGGGGGGCATATATGGATAAACCCGCAGAATTTTATGATAGAACAATATAAAATTGCTTTGCCGGACGAACCCGGCTTTGAAAATGGAATGCTACGGTTAGTAACCAGACGTAAAATGACCCCTGAACAATGGGAAAGCTTTAAAAGAAAGAAACTAAGCGAGTGATCCGGGTCTGCCTAATAATCTGAATATTCTGTCGGATAAAGAAAGGTAATGTCAATATGTGAAACGTTATGCTGATATTCCGGCATTGCGGAGAGTTTTTTCCAGTAAGGATCATTTCCAAATGCTTTCCAATTAGCATCCCGTGTACTTTTATTTTCGTGGCAGGTCATATACATTAGGTTGGGCATTTTGCCGCCTGCAATTACTTCACCATAAAAGGTCGCATTAAAGTTGAGTCGTTTAAATAAGCCTATTTCATCGCCCTCATTAAACATTCTTACCTTATTTTGAAAAATTTTTTCAGTCGCACTCTCATAACTGCGTAATTCATATATCCTGTTTCTTCTTGGTTCTTTTAATCGAGGTAAAATGAGCTTTGGTGCCAACGAAAAAGCACGAAGCAAGATTGTCTCCATTCTTTTGTATGGCGGAGAAGTGTATAAGGCATTAATGTATTCCGTAGCTGCAGCCTGGTAGACCTTGTCATTGTTTAATTTGGCGGGTATTTTAGTAATCTCCTCTGTCGACTGCATTGGTAATAACACATATAACGTTTTATCTACGAGGGTATCATTTGAATGATTTTTAAAAACTCCAACATTTTTAATATTCAATCTATGCAAGGCCGGGAGTAAAGCATTTTGCAAATAGGTATCGAGTATCTTTTCCTGGGCAGTGTTGCTGAAATGATAAATATTCAATTGGTAAAATTCCACGGTGGCTTTGCTTGCCGGTGCCGATGATCGTATTATAAAACTTAATGCAAGCAGTAACAAAAGAGAAAAAGACTTAAATACGTTTTTCATTTCAATATATTTAATGGAGAAAATAATAGCCTTTTGACAGAGAGACCTGACGAATATCTTTTTGAAGATACATTTTAACTAAATACGGCTAAAAAAAGATTCGGTGCCAACTGGTGTTGCATCTACTTTTTTTTTATTGGACATGAAAAAAGGGACTTAAAAAGTCCCTTATTAAATTATTCCCTTCAGCGTTACTGAACTCTTCCGTCTTTTCTATCCATACCACGTCCAATAACATAACCACCGCCGCCACCAATCACACCGCCTACTACGGCACCCAACGCACGATTACGCTTATGGATAACTGCTCCTGCTACTGCACCCGCACCGGCACCAATTGCCGTTGCTTTTGCGGCCTTACTCCAACCTTTCTTCTCGGTTGTTTTTGCACTGTTTTGAGTTTCAGAAACCATTTTCGGGCTTTGATAAGTTGAAGTACGTTTTGTTGAAGTACTTCTTGTTGTCGTTTTCTTTGGGGCAGTATAAACCGCCTTTTGAGATTCCAGCGCCTCTAATGTCTTTGCTTCTTTCCAGGCTTCGAATTGTGCCAATTCAGCGGCATCAACTTTTTTTGTTTTAGAAGTATTGCTGATACCTACAACTGCTGCTACAGATACGACTGCAGCTATGGCAATAAATAGTACATTTTGTTTCATAACTGAGTTTTTTAAGATGATTAAATTTTTTTTCATTTCGTACTTATACAATGGAAAAACGGTGCCAGAGATTTGATAAGTGTTAAAGATTTTGTTAATCAAATTTTAAGCAACGCCTAACTAATCACTTATGTTTTTTGACTTTTAACAAGGAGAATTCTCCTGGTGATTTAATAAAAATAACCCGTGTGATACACACGGGTTATTAAAAAAGGCTAAATGAAAAATTAGTTTGCAACGAGTGAACGTAGACGTTCTATATCCTGGATCCCTTCGTATTTGATTGGAACTTCTTTGTTAAAACCTGCCTTCCTTACAGTGGCAAATCCTTCGATCCGGATCATTGCCTGTTTCTTTTTAAATATCTCACGATGATTCTTGACAGCGCTGATATTATCCATCTTTAAAACAGCGGGAATAATAAACTCCTGGCGTTTGTTAACTGCAACTTTATCGCTGATACCGAAGCGGCCGAAAAACATGTTGTCGATATACACATCTCCTCTTGCCTCGCTTAGTGTTACGCCAAAGTCATTTGGATTGTAATAAACGAGATCAACACCTGCGGTTGTTTGCAGGAGGCCAACATCCATAATGCGGACATTCTGAATTTCGCGATATTCAGGGTCCCTGATATTTCCTGATTTACATGAACCGAAAAAAAGGGCGGCCGGAGCCAAAATGAGTATTAATCTTTTCATAACGCTTGATTTTAATTATAGAATTTTAAACATTCCTATAATCGAACTATCAGGCCATTTTACGTTAAACTTCTGTGAATCGCTACTCTTAACATCATTTTAAAATTCTGTTCCGAATTGCACTATTTTACATACTCTTTTTTATGAATGCCTGGTTAAAAAAATTCGTCGTTATTCTGCCGGTAATAATTGTGAGCCTGTTCTATCTTCCTGTAGTGTATCACAGGAACTACGAGGAAACCAGTTTTAAGAGAATAGCGGGATTAATCCTGAGCATACTCATAGTATATGCATGGATCATTTTTGTAACCATTCGAAAAAAACAAACCAATTTTTTCCAGCTGTTGATACAGTCAAGCTTTTTTGTGTATGTTTTTTTCGTGCTACAGCTTACGGGCTATTTTATCCTTTTTAGAGAAGTATCCTCGCATGGGTGGTGGGATAAAATGAACCATCGTATAGAGATGCGAGACCATGTCAATTTCACTCCTTTTAAAACCATTGGTATTTACAACACTTTTGATAAACAGGTGATCGGAAATTTTATCATGCTCTTTCCGCTGGGTATTTATCTTCCCTTGCTTTATAGAAAGCTTAGAAGGCCTTCAGGATTTCTTGCAGTGTTATTTCTCTCTTTTATTATTTCGGTTGGAATTGAGGTGCTCCAACTTGCCACCAGTTACCGAAGCACTGATATTGATGATGTGATCTTAAATACAACGGGAGCTTGTTTAGGTTTTCTTATCTACCAGCTTTTTAAAGCGTTTATTTTAAAAAACGAATGATACTGGTAAGGCAAAGCCATCCTTATTCTTCCCACGAAACCAGTCTTAGCGATGGGGTGCATTGTCAAAATAAGAAAATTCTTTCCCATATAAAGTAGGGGGCGGCATTCCTCCGCCTAACATTAGGGATGAAGAATAATAACCTAAATAATTTTTGGGGAAATCGCGTCCTATAGGTAACCGTTGAATTAGGAAAGAATAATTGAACGTTTACACATATTGATAATAACATGTGTGGAAAAATAACGAATGATAACAGTTACTGGCGAACAAGCGAACGTCACTCACTTATTACATCCCACGGCGTTAGGGTACTATTATCTTTCTCTTCATCCTTTGGTCTTTCTTTCCCCTTCTTAATTTTTAATGGCTGATGAGCTTTGTCTTTCGGTATAGACAAATCAATTCTTACATGTTTCATATCATCCTCTGTTATCTTATCATTCTCATCACTCAAATGCCTTTTTACTATTTCTTTTGCAGTTTGGCCTTTTTTCGGAGTAACTGAATTAGCCGGTTTAGTTTTCTTCTTTACTCCACTTAAAGAAGATTTATGCACAGATTTAGCCATAAAACGTGTTTTTGCTACCGGTGAAAAAGGCATGCCAGATTAAAACAAAAAGCCAATGGCATCTTTTTTGCCAAGCTGCATTATAATTCTTCGGTTTAAAATAAGTATATATAGGAAAAATGACTTTAATTATTTAACACTAAAACCATCTATGTATGAAAAAGATTAGCCGGTTATGGGTACGATTCACAACAATAATTCTTTTAAGCTTTTATAGCATTCTCGCATTCGCACAAGAAAAAGGAGTTGATGTTGATATAAGTGTAAAGAAAGAATCGGAATGGTATCAAAACCCAATTGTATGGGTAATTGGGGGTGCCGTATTTATTCTACTGTTAGTAGCATTACTAAGAGGCGGAGAAAGAAAAGGTGCCTAGTAATAGCGTTGAGGTGGATATATCGAAAGCCGGATACATATTCCGGCTTTCGCTTTTTATAGAATCAGCAATAAAACATCGATGGTCACAAAATTTAAATGGGGTAAAAATGCTACACAATACGATTGTACTTTCTGCTGAGTTTCTGCATAAGACCCTTATTGGTATGGACTTTGTCTTTTATATATTTTAAAAATAAATTTATTATGAAAACAATTTCTCTTTTGCTGGTTAGCTGTATAGTGGCAACATCAGTACTGAGCCAGACTGTAAGCACCGTGACAATTAATGTAAGAGGAAACAATAATCAATCAATAATGATCGATGGCACAGAGTATATAGTGAGTAATGACTACAACACTAATACAAATACTCCAATAGTTGTTTCAAATCTTCAGGCTGGTCAACATACATTACAAATAAAAAGGGCTGACAATATCAACCCTTCATCAACCATTTTTACCATAAGAACTGGTTACGATCTTCAAATTACAATCAGCGGTAATGGAAGTGTAACAACACGGGAAACCAAATGGAAAGCAGATAACACCACGGCCGAGTATGCAACTGCTATGAGCAGCGCCGATTTTACTGCTTTGTATAACAGCGTTAGAAGCCAGTGGCGGAATTCCAGTAAGGTAACAATGTTAAGTGATGCATTTGCAAAGACCACAAACTATTTTACGACAGCGCAGGCAAGACAATTGATACAACTTGTCAATAATCAGAGTAACCGGTTTTCTTTAGCAAAGGCATCTTATCGTAGCATTACCGACCCGGTGAATTTTACGCAGATGTATGATGTGTTAAACAGTCAATCATACAGAGATCAGCTCGCTGAGTATGTAAGTACATATAATGCGGGCAGTTCATCAACGGCTATGACGACAGCTAATTTCAACACCTTATTTAGAACTGCTCAACGTCAATCAACCATTAATTCCAGGGTTTCCTATATATATAATGCTTTTATTAACACAAATAATTTTTTTACTGTATCACAGGCAAGACAATTAGTTCAGTTAATACCCGATGAAACAAACAGGCTCTACCTGGCGAAAATTTCTTATAGAAGTATTATTGATAGAAACAATTTTTCTCAAATGTCCGCACTTTTAAACAGCCAGGCCAGCAGAAATGAATTAGATAATTTTATCAGCACATACGACGACAGCAATCCTATTTATACGAAAATTGCAATGAAAGATGACGATTACAACGTGCTCTACAGGGACATTCAGAATCGTTTTGGCCTGGGAGCAAAAATGTCCGCATTGCAAAATGTGTTTGCAAACGAAAATTATTACTTTACCGTAGCGCAAGCGAGACAACTTATTCAATTGGTAAGTTCTGAAAGTAACAGGCTTGAGCTTGCTAAATCATCATATAACAACATTGTAGATCCGTCAAATTTCAATCAATTATATGATGTGCTTTCCAGCACAGGCAGCAGAAATGAATTGGAAGTATTTGTAAGGGAATCGCAAAACACACCGGGAACCACTTCGCCTGTCTATACTAACAGGACGCCAATGTCAACCAGTAGTTTCAATACCTTATATAATAACGTTAGAAATACATGGGGCCTTGGGGCTAAAATGTCGGAGCTGACTGAAATTTTCGACAATGAAAGTTATTATTTCACAGTAGCGCAGGCAAAACAATTGATACAGCTAGTAAGTTCTGAAAGTAACCGTTTGCAATTGGCAAAATCGGCATACGGTAACATTACCGACCCGCAGAATTTTAACCTGATGTATGATGTGTTAACAAGCCAATCAAGTAAAAATGAATTGTCAACATTTGTAAATACTTATTCTTATAACAGATAAAACCTTCAATCTCTGTTTTCAATACCCGGCCTTTCCGATGTTGTCAAGTTAAAGGAAAGGCTGGGTTTATTTTTTAGAACCGCTAAATCTTAATTTCAAAATATTTTTGTTGTTTCATTTCTTTAAAACCCAGATGTTCATAAAATAAATGAGTTCGTGTTCTTTTTACATTACAATGCAAAGCTAACTTGTCATTTCTATTTTCCTTAGCCCATTGTGTCACTTTTTGAACCAACAGTTTTCCAATACCTCTACCGCGGAATTCATCATCAATTATCAACCCATTTATTTCACAATGCGGCATTACTTCTATCATTATGATCTGTGCAGCCCCGATCCATCCCACAATTTGGTTTTCATTAAGAGCTACGAAAGCAGCATGCTTTTTACTTTTTAATACGTTCCTGATGTTTTCAAGTGTCTGATCAATAGATAGCGGATATCCAAGTTGTGCCGAAAGGGAATTAACCTGTTCGGCATCTTCTTCAAGCATTTCTCTAACTAAGATCTTCATAAACGAATATTATAAATGTTATTTATGAAGTTAAATGAAAATGCCCCAACCTTCACGTTGGGGCATTTCATAATTAATCTGGCTAAAAAATCGATTCCGGATTAACCATTCGCTGGTTTTTCCATTTCCTTTTTCTTTTTTTCAATTAAATCTTTGTAACGGGTTTGTTGCTCAGGAGTGAGGAATTCAAAAAGTTTTGCTTCTTTTTCTTTTTTCAAAGTCATCTTTTTTTCTTTCTGTGCATCCTTAGTTAAGTTTGCATCCTGTGCAATGGCAGAAAATTTGTCATCGTACTCTTTATTAAGTGCATCATATTTTACTAACTGCTCTGCACTCAATTTCAATTCCTCTTTTATCTTGTTTTCCCATTCTGCTTTTTCCTTCTTATAATCCTTCTGTTCTAATTGCGCCATCGCAGCTGTACCTACAAAGGCAAAGCCCATGACCAATAAAAAAATCTTTTTCATACGAGTGAAATTTTAAAGTGAATTAATAAAAAAATGGTAAGACATGTGTTACAGAAAAAACAATGCCATTCAGCCAAATGGTGGAAAAGTTTAATCAGCCCAATCCAATTTGATTACAAACGGCATGAATCAGGGATGGAATGGACTTCTGTTGAAACTTCAATTATGTTGGGAGCAAATTATCATTTTACCTGCCTCACCGAATCATGAATTCCGAAAGACGACCTGTCGTTTTATCGATCAAAACAAGGGAGAGATGGTCCTATACTAATTGCTTTCCCCGGCATTGGCTGTTGCAATGGCATCCCGTAATTCAGGGATAGTTATTTCTTTTAAGTCGTGCTCTAATAAAGGCTTGTCCTTAATTTCAAAAAAGAGTTTGTTTTTTTGCGGATGTAAAAACAAAGCGATAGCAATTCGTGAACTGAAATTTAATACTGACCGCAAAAAATACATCGTAGATTTAAATATAAATTTCAAAATATGAATTTGCCGGTTTTAATTTTTGTAGGCATCGCCGCTATTTTGTTTATCATTCTTCTTGTGTTAAAAAATCAGAAAGATAAAAAAGAAGTAATTGACCAGATGAAAAATGACTATCCTAAATCAAAAGACGAAGAAGGTGATGCAGATATTGACAATAGATCACGGATGCGCTGAGTCGTCATTTTTTTATCAACCAGGAAATTGTTTGATCCCATCGGTCTTAACGGCTTCCTTTAAAAGTTTTATAATAGCCCTGCCATTAATTTCTCCCGGTGGCCCTGAGTAAGATAATTCTCAGCATCCTTTATTTTGTTACCGTACCAAAAGCCAAGTAAAATTCCCTTTTAATACCCCTCCCGGAATTGTCGACGGCCAGGTTATACAAAGTCCTTTGTTTCCAGAAAAGAAAGGCACATTGTAAGATATTTTCTCTTTGCATGAAGCAGGTATATTTTCTTTAATGATCTGTCTTAAAACATCGGTAATGACTCTTTCATTCTCCGGCAGTAGTTGATAATGCTCAACAAGCGATCTGATTGTAGAAGAAATTGTTTCCAAAACGGCATTTCCGGCTCTCAAAAGTATAGGGGTTTTCCGAGTTGGATCAGTTTTACAATGGAATAAATGTTCAAACTGTGGAAACAATTCCCCCCGCGAACCATCACTAATATCTGGTGATTGTTTAAAAAAATTTGGCCTGATTATTATCACTGTTTTAATGGCATTTATTTTTTAATTAAAAGACTTCATATGAAAAAGATAAGCCTTCGCTGGGGATACAAATTTTTCCTGGCCTTCTTATTTAGTTGTATTCAATTAATGCTTTGGGCACAGGAAGGTGACCAAAGTGTAACTACTAAAACAACCACCAGTACGACTAAAACTACAGAATGGTATTCGTCTCCATGGCTATGGGTAGCAGCAGGAGCGGTATTCATTATAATACTTGTTGCACTTATGCGTGGCAACTCCAGCACCAGCGAAACACGAACTACAGTAATAAAAGAATAACCTGAGAAGACTTATATATGTGAGCAGCCCTTAGGCGTCTGCTCACATTTTTTATTATCATGATTCTTAGTTCTGCTAATGGATCAAATTTCCTTTTACTCATTTGCTTCTTCTGACGCGTTTGCATTACCTCAATAGCTCCAGCTCCTTTTCCCTCAATGCCAGACTCAATATTCACCTTGCGCAGGTAGCCATGCTTCCGTTTGCATTTATTACTTATATCTTGTCCAGGCGCCCACACTCTATTATGCAGATCCCTTGTGATGACCGTATAAATGCTGGCCTTTATGACTGTTTTGATCGTACCGATCATCAATACTCTCCAGCTTTTCTTCCTTCCATTGAGATCTAATTATCTACGTAGCATCAAACGTGGTGATGGATTGGTTGCTGTAAAAGTGAAAAGGGCTGAGATAAAAATCCCGCCCTGCATAGAAGTTCATCATCCTATGAATTACCAAAAAATGTTATTTATAAATTCACAACTGTAATGAATGCCTTTCGATATGCATATTAACTTCACAAAGCCTTTCTGCCTTTTTTTGATCACTTCTTATTCCACAGGGTGAATGATTCCTAAGAACTATTTATTAAACCATTTTGGTTGGAAATTATAATATCAAACGCTGTGCTAATTATTGTCCGGCCATTAAATACGTAGTATTACTATGAATTTGATTTAATCCTTGTAGATATTTTTCTACGTTGCTACTTTAAAATACTCACATTAATACTCCTGATACGAGCATTAAAAAGGCTTGCCGTCCGTTCTGGATGGTCTGATAGTTGCGATTATTACAGAAAACAATATAATATATGAAAAAGTTATTACTAACAACCGTCGCCACCATTGTTTTATTGTGGGCTTGCAAGCAGCCGCGATATTACGACCTGACCGCCGGAAGATATATAGAGCTTGAGAAAGATGAAAAGACAGGTCTGATGGTGAGCAGCACGACACATGAGCCCGTGTACATATACGTTGACACCCGAACAAATGATACCATTTATGGTGCAACCGGCAAAGTGATCAATGGCTATGTTATAAGAACTAGTGATGGAAAATACAATTTCGACGAAGAGGAGTATAAAGTAAAAAACGATGATTATAAAAAGAAAGTTGAAGGAGATGAAGCGAAAGTAAAAACTGATGATAAAAAGATTAAAACAGATGAAGAAGAAAAGAAAGTAAAAAATGATAATTAAAGATTTTCTTTTCCTAAATGTCCAGGCTTTCTGTTAAGAAGGCCCGACTTTTTAAACTATCTCTTAGTGATCTAAAGATGAATACCATGATTAAATACATTCTTTATGTTTTGCTGGCGGGAAAACTGGTATCCTGTAATAATGCCCACGAAACCAACGTTCATTCCAATACATCCAAACCGTCTGACACTACAAAAGTTACTACGCCGGAGGTTGATGAAAAACCGGCTGCTGACCTGGCTGGCTGTTACATGAAAATAATCGGGCGGGATACGGCTATACTCATGCTTGAACAGAAAGACGCGACATTTTCCGGCAAAATGCTATATGATAATTTTGAAAAGGATGGGAGCCGGGGGACGTTAACAGGAAAAGAAGAAGGAGAAATTTTAAAATTGTGGTATGATTTCAATTCGGAGGGAATTCGTTCAGTGATGGAAGTGTATTTTAAAAAAGAAAATGGAAGACTTTTACGTGGTATAGGAGATATGGATGTTAAGACAGATACGACGTATTTTATTTCGGGGATAAACTATTCTGATAAAGAAGCCTTCACCAAAGTAGACTGCGGGCCGATAGAATGGAAATTAAAATTTTGATGAGATTGAAATAATACCGGGAATTGCCGCGCATTATTCAAAATAATCCTTGGGGAAAATAGTTAGCATTATCGGATTTTTTTGGCCCCTGTTGGCATGATATTTAACCCTACTACTGCAAATTTAAAACCCAACCCTCAATGAAAACTATCACATCAACGCTTGTAATAAGCTTTGTCTCTGCCTTTGTTTTTATTTCCTGCAATAAGGAAACCGATATGCTCGAACGCAATACTGCGTTGCTTATTGAAAAGAGCTGGAAATTTGAGATATATGGCCTTGACGAAAACAATAATGGTATAATAGAGGAATCAGAGAATAACATGCTCTCCTGTGAAACGGATGATGTATTCACTTTTTATGCAAATGGCGGCGGTATTTTTGAAGGCGGTACGATTCCGTGCAGCATCGGGGAATCACCCGTAGTTAGTTTCAATTGGAGATTTGAAAACAATGGAACTGAACTTGCTGTCTTTGCTTCGCCGGAAAAAATAAACCAGTTAGATGAAAATGTTCTTGAAGTCTATTACATGGATGTAAACTCCCAGGGTCAGCCTGTAAAATATATCCGACGCTTTCAGCATTGATCCATTTCGATAGAATACAAACAGCTTACTGACTTTTACCGCTTAGTGGAGCACCAACCGCAATATCGCATCTATGCCCGGGCTCACCATGTTTCGGATTCAGACCTGTTGTGGATGTTGTGGACGGAGTTAAAGCAGGTAATACCTTTTTAGTATCAGAACCCGGGGTAACGGTAGGAGTCGGAGTTAAAGTAGGAGTCAAGCTAGGCGAAACATTTGGTTGAACAGTAGTGTTAGTTGTGGCTGTATTTAATGGCGCACCCTCAGCAATATCACACCGATGTCCCGGTTGACCATGTTTTGGATTGAGTGTTACTCCTGCATTTAAAGGAGGCATGCTATCACTATTACCTGGTAAAACTGGATTTACAGAAGGTAAAACAGAAGGAGTTAAAACCTGGCCCTTATTATCGGTATCACTGGCACATGAAGCAAGAAATATTAAAAACATAAATGCACCCAGCGGAAATATAGTTTTCATTAGTTGTATTGTTGTTTTATTTAGAATTTAACGCAAGATAATTAATTTATCCCCGAGCGGCTGTTTTTGTTCACAGACGGCCGGCGTCGGCCCATGCGATGTCGCAAAAAGACATAGCGGCATGATTTTTTAACTGGGATAATGCATGGTACCACGTTCTGTTTACTATGTATTTTTTCTTTTTTTGGTCATCCTGACCGCCTGCAAGGAAAAAAACGATATGTCTTTCGGGAAGCCGGTACCAGTTCCAGACCAAATAGATTCAATCGAGCCCGTAGATTCAAATAATGTAGCCGGTCTAAACAATAAACAAGATACAGGCGTAACGATCGTAGCTCGTCCTGATGCTACGATTTATACACCGGGAGCGGAAATTAAGACTGGATCAACCATTCCTGATAGTCTCGTTGCTTTCGGCAAATCGTTAGTAGGCACTCCGTATTTATATGCGTCTGCTGATCCTTCAAGGGGTTTCGATTGTTCCGGCTTTATTACTTATGTATTTAATCATTTTGCTATTGCAGTTCCAAGATCTTCTGTCGATTTTACAAATGTTGGCAAGGAAATACCAACTGAAGGGGCCCGGCCCGGCGATCTCATTTTATTCACTGGTACAGACAGTACCATAAGGATCGTTGGGCACATGGGGATCGTGGAAAGCAATGAGAAAGGCAATTTGCTTTTTATCCACTCTACTTCCGGTAAAGCGAAAAGTGTAGTTATAACTCCTTTAAAAGGTTATTATGAAGGCAGGTTCGTAAAAGTGATCAGGGTGTTTCCCGATATTTATTTTTGAGGAAGCAATTTATTGAGGAAACATTTGCGTCAGCTTGTTCCCCCAAATAACAATTACTACAAGAAAGATAACAGACAACAGTAGAAAAAGGATGAAGTTCCTTCTCCTTACATAATATCGTCTTGAATGATGATGATGCATTTAACCCTGATGTATCAAACTTTGTGCTAAAACAAGTATCAGATAAAGTGCCCCCGCAAGACTACGGGGGCTGCTAATCAAAAACCATTAACCATTAAACCTTATCCTATGAAAATTCTTGATGAAAATAACTCATCACAGGGAATAAAAAAATGATGTTGACAATTTTTTGACCTTGGACTATCGTATTTCTACTTCTGACCATTAGAGTTAATGACCTTTAAATTTATATTTTCCGGGTAGTTCTTATTTCCCGTTGGAATTTCATTGGTTGGTTGAAAGATCGGGTTAGGAGTAGTTGTTGCAATCTCTTTACGTAAGTCTATTATCACCTGTAACTGCTTAATGGACTCCTTACATTTTTTATATTCCGCATCGAACTTTTTTTCTGCTAACATTGCAGTTAATCGTGAAGTCTCATTAGAAAGTAATTCCATAAGACTATCTGTACTCAGGTGCTGCAATTCATTTAGCATTGGTTCGCTAATTGGCAATCATTGAAAGTTTTGCTAGTAACAAAAATCATGCGATTTCAATTTTAGAAAATTAACAACTGTTAGGATTGTATATGGGGTTGCAGCTGGCATGAGTAAGAGCTGCCGTTTATAGTCAAAATAGATATTAATCCATAATTAATTAGCTGAGAGTAATTGCTCCCGACGTAAAAAAACGTTTTCTTCCGGGTTTCTTCGTGACTCTAACTCCAACTGAATTTGCTTTATCTCGCTATTGCATTGGGTACATTCTTCCACACTTGCGCCGTATCCGATCAGTTTGTAATAGTTTATTGTTTCCCTGGCCAATAGGGTTACAAGTTGCGGGGTCTGAAATTCCTGAAGTGTTCTCATAAAAAGGTAATTATGTAATACGCCATTACAAATATTGTGCAGAAAAAATAGTTTTAGCATAAGGTCTCCGGTTTGAGCGTGAAGGCCGGCGCAAATGGGTTCTTGTATTTTACCTTTATAGCCTTGCTGCGAAAAAATAATTTTGCCAGATGCCGAACTGCTCTATTCATATGCTGCAGTGCCTACTGAAAATTTTCGATCCTGAATCGCTGATCAGCAACGGAGGATTGATAGTAGTTTTTTTATTGGTGTATGGCAGCACAGGCTTATTTTTTTGCTTTTTTATCCCTGCAGGTGCTTTACTATTCACAGCCGGAATCTTTACGGCAACAGGCGAACTGCAGTACGATGCTTTTACTGTTTGTGGTTTATTGATACTTGCGTCGGTATCAGGTAATCTTACGGGTTATTGGTTTGGATGGAAAGCAGGGCCATTATTATACCGCCGCAAAGATTCAAGACTGTTTAAAAAACAACATCTAAAAACCGCTGAAACATTCTATAATAAGTATGGTTGGCTGGCATTAACGGTTGGATTGTACCTGCCTATCATCCGCACATTTGCATCGATTGTTGCCGGAATGGTGAAGTTGAGTTTCAGGCGATTTATTTTACTTTCGGTCACAGGCTCCATATTTTGGATATTAAGTTTTGTTTTAGCCGGATATTTTATCGGAAGCCGGCCCTTTTTAAAACCCTGGTTAAATTATATCGTTATAGGTTTTATACTTGTTGTTACCATACCTCTTATTATTTGGATATTTAAAGAATTAAAAAAGATGAGGAGACAAAACAAACAGGACGAACTGTAAATTACAATAAATGAAAAAGTATGGAGAGATGGGTAGAATATTATAAGTTTAAGATTACAGCTACTTTCAAAGGCACTTTATCACTTCCCGATCTTAAGGCCGATCCTCCAATAAAATAATTTAATTCTCATTGTTATCTTTCGTTTGTTTGTTTGTTGGTATGATTGCAAATGCCAGCGACATAACAACAAAGGCGTAACAAGAGTTTCTTGCTGTCATAATAACTGTTGAGGTCGCTTTTGCCCATAAGTATGATTAAATCTCACATACTGTTTCAAAGTAAGAGAAAGTGATCCTTTTAATTCACTAACAGAACACATCTATCTCATGGCATATGGTTTGTTTCATTCAGTTCTTAATAAACAAATACAATAACTAAAAAAGAACAATGATGGCAAACACAAAAAATAAATCCACGGAAAAGCCAAAGTCATCAAATGGTAAAACCAAAGACCATGATGGAAATAAGGCGCAAACAAACTCACAACTTCAAAAGTTCTTTGAGGATTCTTTAAAAGATATTTATTGGGCTGAAAAGAGTTTGACGAAGGCATTGCCTAAAATGCAGAAAGCGGCAACAACTGAGGAATTGAAGAATGCAATCGAAGAGCATTTGGCTCAGACTGAAAACCAGGTAAAACGTCTTGAACAGGTGTTTGAACTGATCGGTAAAAAAGCACAGGCAAAAAAATGTGAGGCTATGGAAGGTTTGATCAAAGAAGGAGAATCTATTATCGAAGAAACCGAAGATGGCAGTATGACTCGTGATGTTGGAATTATAATAGCGGCTCAAAAAGTGGAGCATTACGAAATTGCAACTTATGGCGGTCTTGCACAGATAGCCAGCACAATGGGCCTTGATGAAGCGGCAGACCTGTTAAATGAAACACTCGAAGAAGAAAAAGAGACAGATGAATTGCTGACCGAGATCGCAGAGAATAATATTAACTGGGAAGCGGAGCAGGAAACTGAAGCATAAAATGAATTATAGAATTCAACATGGTAAGGCCGGGTCAAGAACCCGGCTTTATTTTTTTAAAAGCCTGGGGTGCAAGCCAGCTAATACTGAAAAAAACGCTTATACTTCATTGATAACTTGTCGTTTATCAACGTTCTGAGCCTCTTAACGATTTTTTGCACAGTGTTTGTTTTAAGGGTAGAAAATGGATCTTCTATGTTCTATGAAAAGATATACAGGTCAGTGTTATTCGATCGCTTTACAGAACAAACCCGGCGGTTCATAAAGGTGCTACTTAGGGGTGAACGATATCCCGGCGAATATAAAAACTGTAAAGACGCATTGGAGAGAATACAAAAGCAATTATTGTGGGAAGAAAAAAGATCAGAGTATAATATTTCTGTTAGTGCTCCGGGGAAATTATTGATCAATATAAATAAAACTTAAACTCAATTCAGATCCGATATTCATAGACGCTGGCGAATAGAATAGTTTCTTTATTCCAAAGGTGATAACATGATCGCGTTTAATGCAATGAAAAAACAAGTGGAAAGCTTACTTGATATCATTGAACAAAAGAAGAAAGAGAATTTACAAAAAAATTAATTTGGGTTTAAAGTGAAGCGCCTACAACAAGTATTGCAGTAGTTGCTTGTACGTTGCATAGGATTAATGTAGTACAACTGCGCGACGCAACGGAAGCTAAATAGTATTACAAATGCTGGCTACGCAACTACGCTTTAATAAAAATTAAAAGCTTCGTCGGGCAAGCATAATCCCTTCTCTGTCGCCGCTTTTCGTTACCTTCGCCACCTCGAAAAATAGAGCTAGAATCGTACATGAAGAATATCCGTAATTTTTGCATTATCGCACATATTGACCATGGCAAATCCACCCTGGCTGACCGTCTATTGCAAAGCACCGGCACTATCAGTGACCGGGATATGATGGACCAGGTGCTTGATGATATGGACCTTGAAAGAGAGAAGGGGATTACAATTAAGAGCCATGCGATACAGATCAATTATAAACATAAGGATGGCAAGGAATATATCCTGAACCTGATCGATACTCCAGGCCACGTGGACTTTAGCTACGAAGTGAGCCGGGCACTGGCTGCCTGTGAGGGTTGCCTATTGCTGGTGGACGCGACGCAGGGCATCCAGGCACAGACGATCAGCAACTTATACCTCGCTATTGAAAATGATCTTGAGATCATTCCTGTCATCAATAAAATTGATATGGATGGCGCAATGGTAGATGAAGTAAGGGACCAGATCATTGATCTTGTAGGATGCAAGCCTGAAGCGATCTTGCTGGCAAGTGCAAGAACAGGTTTAGGGGTGCCGGAAATATTGGATGCAATTGTTGATAGAATTCCTGCGCCTACAGGCGACCCCGATGCGCCACTGCAAGCACTAATCTTTGACAGTGTGTTCAATTCTTTCCGCGGCATCATAGTTTACTACCGCATATTGAATGGTAAAATAAAGAAAGGTGATAAAGTAAAATTTGTTTCTACTGACCAGGAATATGATGCCGATGAAGTGGGCATTCTGAAATTGAAGATGTCGGAGAGAGCTGAAGTGCATTGCGGCGATGTTGGTTATATCATTACCGGTATCAAAGTAGCCAAAGAAGTAAAGGTGGGAGATACTATTACAATTGCTTCGAATCCCAACCCGCAAATGGTACAGGGCTTTGAAGATGTCAAGCCAATGGTATTCGCGGGCATCTTCCCGGTGGATACAGATGATTTTGAAGAACTGCGTGATTGCATGGATAAGCTGCAATTGAATGATGCTTCACTTACATATGAATTAGAAACCTCACAAGCTCTTGGATTTGGTTTTCGTTGTGGCTTCTTAGGGTTGTTACATATGGAGATCATCCAGGAAAGACTGGAAAGAGAATTTAACCAGACTGTAATCACAACGGTTCCAAACGTTGGTTTTACTGCTTATACCACGAAGGGAGAACAGGTAACTGTAAATAATCCTACTGAATTTCCTGATCCTGTAAAGACTGAAAGAATTGAAGAACCTTATATCAAAGCACAAATAATTTCCAAACCGGAATATATTGGTAATATCATGACGCTGTGTTTGGGTAAGAGAGGTATACTTATCAATCAACATTATCTCACTCCCACAAGAGTTGAGTTGTTGTTTGAAATGCCGTTGACCGAGATCGTTTTTGATTTTTACGATAAGTTGAAATCGCAGACCCGTGGCTATGCTTCTTTTGATTATCACCCGATCGGTTATCGTGAAAGTGACATCGTAAAAATGGATATTTTATTAAATGGTGATAAGGTGGATGCATTAAGCGCATTGATACATCGCAGCCGTGCCCAGGATTTTGGAAGAAAGCTTTGTGAGAAATTAAAAGAGCTGGTTCCCCGCCAGCAATTCCAGATCACAATTCAAGCTGCGATCGGCGCCAAGATCATTGCCCGTGAAAATATTTCAGCAATGCGAAAAGATGTTACTGCAAAATGTTACGGTGGTGACGTAAGCCGTAAACGTAAGTTGTTGGAAAAACAAAAAGAAGGTAAGAAGCGCATGAGACAAATTGGAACAGTGGAAGTACCACAGGAAGCTTTCCTGGCGGTATTGAAATTGGATGATTGATTTAGTGAATAGTGAATAAATTGTTGAAGGCATCTGTTATGATGCCTTTTTTGTTTAAGCTATATTGCAGCATGCTGCGAATAAGAGGAATTCATTCTTATCTGGTGACCGCCTTGTTTGCTGTTTATCTTATCAACGGTCTTATCGCTATTCCCCGAAATTCGGTTACATACGATGAAATGGACCACTGGAGCTATGGCAAAAGGATATTGATGAGGAAAACGGATAAGATCTATCCTTATGATGATGCCAGTACCATGCCTGTATCCGGAGTAAATGCAATACCAAGAGCGGTACAACAATTAATTAACCCGGAGTTGTTAAAAAAAGACGGCGGCTTTAGCGATATCATGAATGGTCGGTACGTGACACTGATCGTTTGCCTGCTTACAGGGTTTTTTATCTATATATGGGCAAAACAATTGTTTGGCGGAAGTGGCGCATTGCTCTCATTATTTCTATTTGTGTTTTGTCCAAACCTGAATGGGCATGGAACACTCTTAACCACGGATGCTTATACAGCATTGTTCACAATCTCTACTGCCTATTTTTATTGGAAGTTTATAAAACGATCGAATGGGTCAAACTTCCTTGCATTCAGCATTAGTGTAGGGTTAGCACAACTTGTAAAGTACTCAATGCTCCACCTCATTATTTTCTTTGGCATTGTTTCCTTTTTTGTTTTGATAAAAAGAGGAACGCTGATCAAAAGAATAGGATGGAATTCGATACGCATTTTAGTATTAGGGACTGTCGCTTTGATTATAATCAATGTCGGGTTTCTTTTTAATAAGCCAGGCAAAAGTTTGGATGAATTGAATATAGCAAGCAAAACATTTACTGGACTCGCGGCGTCTTTTGTCGGATCTATACCCCTGCCATTGCCTGCACCCTATGTCATCGGGTTGGATCTGACAACCTATATGAATGAAGCAGGCGCAGGTGATCCGAATGTTTCTGATGCAAATTACATCCTTGGACAAAAAAGAACGGGTACAGGTTTCTGGTATTATTATATTGTAGTCTTTGTTTTCAAAACACCGCTGACAGTTTTGTTGATCCTGGTGGGTGCTATTCTATTTTTATTTTTAAGAAAGAAAAACCAGGGGCATCCCAGCACAATGCTGTTTTTACTTGGCCTGATCTTTTATTTTTTACTTGTCCTGGGTTTACAAAATAATGTACAGATCGGGATTCGGCATGCACTCATGGTATTTCCTTTGCTGTATGTGCTCTGTGGATTTTTTGTTACTACTTCATTTTTTCAAAAAAGAGCAAAACTATTGCCAGGGTTCATTGTAGTTTACTCACTCGCTACTTATTATTATTTCTTTCCCAATTTGATCTCTTATTCGAACGAATTAATTCCTGTAAAAAGGAATGCATACAGGGTAATGGCCGATTCTAATCTTGATTTTGGACAAGGTGTTTACGCTTTTGAGAAATATTTAAGAGCGCATCCTGATGTTATTGTTGCGGATACTACAGCGGGAGTAAGTAAATTTGCGCTCCGGGTAAATGATTACCTTAATTTGAAAAATGATAATAAATATCCGGGAGTATATCGTTTGAAACCAGTTGGCCATATCAATCATTGTTTTCTTTTATTTGATGTGGGCATTAATTTAAATCCCAAATGAATTGAGAGATATTAAATCCATATTCGTTATTATCCCATGCTACAATGAAGCCAGTGTGATCCGGAAAACCGTGGAAGAAGTTCTTGAAAAAGGATATAGCGTCGTTATTGTTGATGATTGTTCAAAGGATAATTCCAGGAAACAGCTTTCAGGTTTACCTCTATACTATTTGCGTCACCGTGTAAATATGGGACAAGGAGCGGCGCTGCAGACAGGTATTGACTTTGCAAAAAAGAGAGATGCAAAATATTTTGTGACTTTCGATGCAGACGGGCAACATGATTGTAATGATATAGCGGGCATGATAGAATTTTTAGAAAACCAGAATGCTGATATTATTTTTGGCTCCCGTTTTCTGCCAGGCGCTAAAACTAATGTATCACGGTCACGCAGTTTTGCCTTGAATATGGGCCGTTACATAAACTATCTGGTATCGGGCATTTTATTGAGTGATTCTTTTAATGGATTGAGGCTGCTGTCACGGCAGGCGGTTGAAAAAATAAAGATCACTGAGAACCGGATGGCTCACCCCGTAGACATACTTATGCTTACCGCTGCCAATAAAATAAAATATGCAGAATACCCTGTCGCAATCCACTACAGCGATTATTCAAAAGGGAAGGGCTTAAAAAACCAGGATGGGATAAAAATCCTATTTGAGATCATTTTACATAAAATTTTCCGCTGATGACAATTACTATAATACAGGTAGTTCTTACAATATGTATTGCGTTGATCGCAATTTACATGTACATGCGGTTACGCAGTACTTTATTAGATATTATCCTTATCGGGCTTTTTTTTGTTGCAGGTATTTTCTTTACACTCTTCCCGGAGACAACTAACGATATTGCTCGTTTTGTAGGAGTAAGCAAAGGCGCAAACCTTCTTTTATATTCAGCTATATTATTCTTATTTTTTCTAATCCTGAAACTTTATTCCCGGTTAAGAAAAGTTGAGCAAAAATTTACTGAGTTTGTAAGAAATAAAAGCCTGGAAGAAGCTGAAGAAATGAAAAGGATGGATTAGTTACCTCCTGGTTTCTTTGTTTTATTTGCGTCTGATTTCTGTTTCAATTTTTCTTCATTCTTATTACCTTTATAGTCGAGCAGTTGATCTCCAACCGGCGCCTGGCCATCTTCTAATTTATAATTAAATACCTTGTCTACATGTACCCATTGACCATTTTGCCATTTAAATCCTTCATAATCTCCATCGGGAACAAATGTCCATGGAAACTCTGGTTCTTCAGTTTCAGAAATAAGGTGATCGAATAAGATCAGCTTTAATTCAGGTTCATAGTTCACATAAGTTCTTGCATCTTTCTTGTATTCAATACTGAAGCGTGTCTGCGTGGGTTTGGCAACACTGTCTTCTTTAAAACTAAAACCTCCTCCAAAGACAGGATTCTTTTTATCGTCAAATGACAACACATCGATCCATTTCTTTTGGCTTCGCAAACCCTCACGGTCTATTCCAAAAAGCGTATAATAATTTTTTCCCTTGTGCTGGGTTTGAATTATGTTGTAATAAACTGCGCCGATCCAATTGGTATCCCTCACAGGTTTAAAATATGCGTCGCGGGACCATTCGGGATCATCATGCAAACGAAATCCCTTTAACGATCCGTCAGGAGTTCTCATCTGGATAAATCCGCGTTGCCAACCTTTGTAATCATCAATTTCAATATACCAGGTAAATATTCTGAAGCTGCTATCAGGTGCATACAATTTTGAAATGCCCATCACAGAATCAAACGGATAATAAAATGAGTTTTTAACCTGTAGTGCCCTGATGAATGTTGGAACAAAGTCTTTGTAAGCAAGTAGTCTGCCGACTTCCAATGAATCAAGGATCATAAACCTGGCGATCTGCTGTAATGAATCTTCCTTAATTTGTAATATTTTTTTATCGGCCCTGGAAATGGTTTGTGAGGATGCCTGTAGTGATGAAAGCAACAAAACAGCTAATGTCAAAAAAGAAAACATTGATTTTTTCACAGAATTCACCATTGGCATTTGATTGCGAAGTTACACTGCTTTTACCAGACGTTGAATAACGCCAAATGGTTCAGGGTATTTTATAACTTTTTATAAAGCTTTGGCAAAATCCGAAAGGCTATTGAATCTAAGATCGATATCAGGGTGGGGGAATGGAGTTTCGGGGTGTGTAGAGGCAATGAATACCGAGTACATCCCCGCATTTTTCCCAAAAAGCATATCGCTAGGTTTATTGCCCGCAATTATAGAGGCGTTTAGGTCAATTTCCGGAAAGTCTTCATGGGCTGAAAATGCCATTCCCGGGTTTGGTTTTCGGTAAAAACTTTTAGGTTCAACATTTGTACAATAGTAAATCCCGTCAATTCTTCCACCGCCCGCTTCAATTTCACGTTGCATATTCTGATGGATAGCCAATAGGTCTTCTTCCGTCATCAAATTTTTGCCAATACCACGCTGGTTGCTTACCACAATCACCTTCCCAAATTTTTTTGCAAATATTTTGAATGCATCAATCACACCTTCGTAAAATCTAAATTCCTTCCAGTTGCGGATATAATCATCTTTTTTTTCATAGTTAATTACTCCATCACGATCAAGAAATAATGTCCAGTCTTTATCGACACTCTTAAGATGAAGTTCAGGTTGCTTTAATTCCTGCTGAACCCGGGCATAATCCTCTGGGATACCAATATCAATAAAATACTCATCGTGAACAGACCCATATATTTTTCTTGTTTCGAAATATTTCTCCAGATAATCTTTTTCGAAAGAAAATTTCGAAGGCAATTCCTCCGCAAGAAATTGTTCAGTGTTCAAAATATATACTCCGCCATTTATCAACCCTATTTTGTAGAATTGCTTTTCTTTAAAACTTTTTATTGTGTCCTCATCATCCAACTCTACCAGGCCATACCTGTCAAAGTTTTCCATTGGCTTTAATAATAAGGTACAATCCGAATGATGTTTGTTATGTGCGATCAATGCGCTTCTAACATTTATTTTAAATAGCGTATCACCATTAGCAACCAAAACAGTTTGCTCCGAAGCTTTATAACATGCTGCAAGAATAGCCCCACCTGTACCTAAAGGTTCCTTTTCGATCGAACACTGAAAATCGAGTGTTGGAAATTGAGTGTTTAAATATGATTCGATCACTTCATACTTATACCCCAGGGAAAAAATAAATTTTTCAACCCCCTGGCTGCGCAGATAATTGATCAGGTAAAACAAAAAAGGCCTGCCATTAACGGGAGCCATACACTTTGGAAGATCGGGAACCACTTCTTTTAATCTTGTTCCGAAACCCCCTGCAAGTATGATCGCTTCTTTTATCAATTTTAGATTTAAGATTGCGGATTTAGATTTTCGTCACGTAAAAAACTTTTCTTCCACTAATTGACATATTATATGTCCCACCATAATGTGACTTTCCTGTATCCGGGGAGTATCTGTTGATGGGATATTAATCAAATGATCAGAAAACGATTTCATCTTCCCGCCGGTTTCGCCAGTAAACCCAATCGTAATCATTTTCTTTTTTTGTGCAGTTTCGAATGCGTTCAAAATATTCGCAGAATTACCTGAAGTCGATAACCCAACTAATATGTCGCCTTCTTCACCAATTCCATCGATCAGTCTTGAATAGATATCATCAAAACTGTAATCATTTGCAACTGCGGTAAGGTAAGACGTATTGCAATGCAATGCCTCTGCAGGTAATGCTTTTCGGTCTTTATAAAATCTTCCTGAAAATTCAGCGGCTAAATGTTGAGCATCCGCAGCGCTGCCACCATTACCACAGAAATAAACTCTTTTTCCATTCCGAAATGCACTTACAACTACATCGACTGTATCACAGATTGTCTTAAGTAAGCTTTCATCAGCCAATAACCGTTGTTTGGTCCCGATCGATGAGTTTATAATTTCTTTGATCTTCTTCATTAATGTTTCCTCCAAATGATTTTAATCATTCATCGTGGTTCTAAATCGTCCACGTCGTTAGTCCATGCTCCACAAACTGGTAATTGCGTGACTTTCCGCCAAATTTCTCTAAACTTTTCATCACCGCATATTTTGTATTTCCAGGACAGTAAAAGATCATAAAGCCGCCACCACCTGCACCTGAAATTTTTCCGCCTGATGCGCCGGATTTTTTTGCCGTTTCATAAATTTCTTCCATCAGCAAATTGCTGATACCTTCTGCCATTTTTCTTTTTTGCTGAAATCCAAAATCGAGTATTTCACCAATTTCATTCAATCTTCCTTTTAACAATGCTTCCTTCATCATCATTGCCTGCTGCTTTAGCTGGTGCATTGCCTCGATCGAACTTTCCTGTTTTGCTGTTACGTTTTTTGCCTGTTGCTCTATTATTTTCCCTGAGTCACGGGTTGTGGCCGTGTAGTACAGCAACAAATTATTCTCCAACTCAAACAAATATTGTTGTTTGATCCGTAGCGGGTTCACTACCACTTTATCTTTCTCATAAAACTCCATATAATTCACACCACCAAATGTAGCCGCATATTGATCTTGTTTGCCCCCCGCAAAATTCAAATCTTTCCTTTCAATATCGTACGCATAATGAGCCATATCATATTCACCAAAAGGAAGACGCAACATCTCGGCGAATACACCGAGGATGGCCACTACAAGAGTAGAAGAAGTGCCAAGACCCGAGCCCGCGGGGGCATCCACATGAGTTGAAAGTTTAAAACCAGAATGTAACCCATGATCCTTTTGAATACGATTATAAACGCCTTTCATCAGGTCAAGACTCCCAGTGATTGGCAATTCTTTTGACCAATCAAATTCTTGCTCTTCATTTCGATCAGTAGCCGCTAAGACGATCTTCCTATCGCTTAATGGTTCTAATGTTGCATGGGCATACAAAGAAATGGTCGCATTCAGGATAGCACCACCGTACAGATCGCTATACGGACTTACATCCGTGCCGCCGCCGGCTAATCCAATTCGTAAAGGTGCTTTGCTACGATATATCATGAAGATTGAAGAAAATATTTATGGAGTGAATTGCATTACTACGATCATCGCCTGTTGTGTCACTCACTTGTGCGTCCGGCAATTCCTTCGGCAAGTTTTGTAACAGTATTTACAAGATTACCCCAGCTATATTTTTGTTTTTCTGTGCGAAGATGCGGAATAAAATAATTCTCTCCTAATTGATAAAAACGCAAAATTGCATTTGCAATTGATTGCGGAGTTGGCTCAGCAACGAGCCCAACTTTTTCATGCGGCACCAGTGAAGCAAGACCGCCAACATTGGTAACCACCATTGGCTTTTCAAAATGATAAGCGAGGGGAGTAACCCCACTTTGCGTTGCATTGCGATACGGCTGTATGACTGCGTCGGCGGCGCATAAAAAATTTCGAACTTCAGAATCCGGGATAAAATCGGTTTTCAGGATCAGTTGTTCTTTGATCTTTAATTTATCAATAAGATCGAAGTATAATCTTTTGTCCTCATAAAATTCACCAGCGATCATCAATTTTATTCCAGCATTTTTTATTCGTTGATCAGCCATGGCTTCAAGAAGAATATCCAGCCCCTTATAATGCCTGATAAAGCCAAAAAACAAAATGATCTTTTCATCACCCGGTAGTGCAAGTTTTTTTCTTGCTTCTTCCTTTAATAAGGGCGCCCCGAAATTGTCATATAAAGGATGCTGAACAATTTTACCCGGCTTGCGTTTTTGAAACAACCGAAGATCAGCCATCACTTTTTCACTCATGGTAATAAATGCATCGCAGCTCTTCAAAAAATAACTGGTAAATGTTGTATCACCCGGCCGGTGCTCATGGGGAATTACATTATCTGCTATGCAAATGATCTTTGTATGATTATTTGTTTTTACCCTCCTTACTATTGTTCCTAGTGCCGGGCCCATCAACGGTATCCAGAAACGAACAACAATGATGTCAGGCTTTTCATTTTTCAATTTGTTACCAACGTTAAACCAATTAAAAGGATTTATAGAATTGATCAATGGACGAATTACCAGGCCTTCCGGCGCAGGTTCATCTGTATATTGTGATTTCCCCGGAAAAAAAATGCGGGGATATTGCAAGGAAAAAGAACAGATCGAACATTCATGACCCATTTGGATGAATTCTTTAGCAAGCCGCTGATTAAACGTAGCTAATCCTCCCCGTAACGGATGGCCGGGTCCTATGATAATGATATTGCTCATCAAACCCCGACTTTCTTTTCTATGAGATAAGAATTCCTGCCCGGCGCATTCCTGGAGATGAGTTCACCAATAAACCCGGAAAGAAAAAGCTGGACGCCGATAATGGTAGTAGCAAGTGCGAGATAAAATCCCGGTTTATCAGTTAATGTAGATTCCGGATCAATAAACTTTTTTATTATAAGATAAATTGAAAGCCCGATCCCTATTAAGAAAAAAAGCGAACCTAACAGGCCAAAAAAATGCATTGGTCGTTTTCCATATTTTCCAACAAACATTATCGAAGCAAGATCAAGCGGTCCATTAATAAACCTGCTGATGCCAAACTTGCTCTTGCCATATTTTCTGGCCTGGTGAGTCACCACCTTTTCGCCAACTTTTTTGAAACCTGACCATTTGGCAAGTACCGGTGTATACCTGTGCATTTCACCATATACTTCAATACTCTTTGCGACATTTTTCCGGTATGACTTTAATCCACAGTTGAAATCATGAAGTTTGATCCCCGACATCCACCGGGTGGTGGCATTATAAAATTTTGAAGGAAGATTTTTCGTTAAAGTGTTATCATATCTTTTTTTCTTCCACCCGCTCACGAGATCATAGCCATCTTCAACGATCATGCGCCGCAGTTCAGGAATTTCTTCAGGACTATCCTGCAGATCAGCATCCATTGTAATTACTACATCACCCTGCGCAGCACGAAACCCCTCATTCAATCCAGCGGACTTTCCATAATTACGCTGGAACTTTATTCCTTTGATATTCTCATTCCTGCACCGGAGCTCTTCGATTACTTTCCATGAATTATCCGTGCTGCCATCATCAACAAAAATTATTTCGTAGGAAAAATTATTTGCCTTCATCACACGGCTTATCCATTCACTAAGTTCCGGTAGTGATTCTTCTTCGTCCTTAAGGGGTATGACAAGTGAAATATCCATCATGTACCAAATTGATCCATTGGATTAACTTTTCTCTTTTTTGCAACGGCTGCACCGATGAGTGACGCTATACATCCCATTATCAGGTTTACAAATATTCCACCGCCAATTACTCCCACCCAAAAAAACCGTTGCATTGCATTTTTTGCCTGGTCTATTTGGTCATCCTCCATTCCCCTTTTTTCCATTTGTTCCACCTGCATTTCTAACATTTTCTCCTTCATATCAGGAAAAAGAACTGTGAATGCAAGCACAGAATAAATTACAACAATAAGAGTAATAACCACAGACGTAATGAAGCCATGTAAAAAGACATTGCCGAAAGTAACATAACCGTCCTTTTGGTTTGCAAAATGGATACACGCAACAATCAATCCTATGATCATTATAGCATTCAGGACCCAGTTATACCAGCTGGTATAGGCAAGGCCTGAATAATAACCCGCGATGCCTAGAATTATAATTGTCAGGCCTATAAGAATGCCTTTGATCTGCGGTGACATTATTTTATTTTCTTCCATGGTGTTGGTTTTAAGGGTTCAAATGTACTTGGTCTTTATTAATTATCCCGATTACTTTACCGGCAAGTTTTTTTCCGATAAAAGGAGAATTTTTCGATCTTGATTGAATGTTATTTTTTTCATAGGTCCAATCCCTGCCCGGACAGAATAATGTCAAACATGCGCCTTCATTTTCTTTTATTGTTACTTGATTCAATTGTAATAATTTTCTTGGATTAGTGGATAAAAGTTCAATTAACCTATCCTCTTTTAGTTCAGGCATACTTGTACTTATAACAGCATAGGCTGTTTCCAATCCTGACATGCCATTTTTTGCGTATTCAAATTCCGTTTCTTTACTGTCAGCTTCATGCGGCATATGATGTGTGGCTATACAATCAACGGTGCCGTCTTTAATTGCCTTTTTAATCGCATCCCTGTCTTCAGCAGTTCTCAGTGGGGGATTTACTTTTAAGTTACTGTCATAAGTTTTCAAGTCCTCGTCTGTAAAATACAAATGATAAGGAGTCACTGAACAGCTGATATTAAGTCCTCGCTTTTTTCCTTTTTCGATATACTCAAGTGATTTTTTTGCAGATATTCCCGTAAAATGAAGTTTTGATTCTGCATATTCCGCCAGTTTTATATCTCTTGCCACAATGAGTTCTTCAGCCATCGCTGGTTTTCCCGGAAGCCCTATTTGAGTTGAAACAATTCCTTCATGCATTAAACCATGAGGGTTGATGCTTTTATCATCCGGCAATTGAACTACTATGCCATTAAAGGCTTTTACGTATTGCAGTGCCTTTACAAGTAATCCGGAAGATTGGATACAGTTGATGCCGTCACCAAAAGCAATGGCGCCGCTGGTTTTCATATCGTACATTTCTGCCAGTTCTTTTCCTTCCGCATTTTTTGTTACAGCCGCGATGGGATGGACATTTACCGGCGAAGATTTTGCTTTTTGCACTATATATTCTACCTGGCTCTTTGTATCAATCACTGGCTTGGTGTTGGGAATTACCATCACATCAGTAAAACCACCGGAGGCGGCCGCCAGGCACCCTGTTTCTATTGATTCTTTGTACTCATAACCCGGGTCTGCAAAATTTGCAAACATATCAACCCAGCCGGGAGAAATACAAAGTCCATCAACTGAAATTTCTTTATCAGCTTTGGAGGATAGATCCTTACCGATCTTTTTTATGATTCCGTTTTCAATGAAAATATCTGTGACTTGGGAATTGAAAGGAGAATTGGGATCAATAACCCGTGCATTCTTAATGAGTAGATTCATTAAGCGGCGAAGATAAAGGTTGTTTTTTGATTAAGAAAAACTGGATTTCAATTAAAAAAGGGGAAACCCGGCACAAGTGCATCCTCGTTTGCTATCTATTATTTTAAGATCACAGAGTGTCTGACATTTAGCCACCAGCATTTTCCCTGGCAAAAGGGATTGTAAAAGTAAATGTAGAGCCCTTATCCTTTTCACTATTCACGGTCATTGTGCCATTGTGCTTTTGTATAATATCATTAGCTATAAACAATCCTATGCCAAAGCCCGGGAAAGATTGTTCCTCTTTTCCCATGGCCCTGTAAAAACGTTCAAAAATCATTGACTGTTCCTCCTGGTTGATCCCTATTCCATAATCTTTTATGGCAACTGATATATCCTTGTCTGTCACTTTATAAAGAGAAACTTCAATTTTATCACTTCTGGGGGAATACTTAATTGCATTGGCCAGCAAATTTGTAAGTACCTGGCCAATGCGATCCCTGTCGCCGACAATATCAACGTCAATTCCATTCTGAAACGTTATAAAATGATCCGCTGTGGTTTGCTGTAAATCCCTAATCGTTTCAGAAACCAATTCGTTAAGATTGAACTGCCGTTTATTTAAATGTAGTTGACCAGTTTCGATCTTAGAAAGGTCCAGCAATTCTGTGATCAGCCTGTTTAGCTTTGATACCTGTTTATCGATAGTTACCAAGGAACTTAGAAAAATAGGTTTTGGCAGCTCTTCCGCCTTTTTATTTTGATCGTTGACCATTTTTAATAAAACCTGTACATATCCCTGGATGGAGGTGACCGGAGTTTTTAATTCATGACTCGCCATCGTAATAAATATATCTTTTCTTTTTTCAACCTCATTTCTTTCATTCGTGAATCGTTGCAGGTCATTTTTCATTTGCAGGATAGCATTGCCCAGCAAATCGCCCTTACTGCGTGGATGTACATGAACATCAAATTTTCCTTTACCGATCGATTCAGCCGCTTCCGCCAATATTTTATTGGATTCATCAATACGCATTATGGAGTCAGATAAATTTCCGATTACATCATTGGATAATTTTCGCAGCTTTAAACCTGTTTCGCCACTTGCTATTAGTTGCGCCGCTTTCTTTAGCTCCAGTAGCATAACAGTAATACTCCTGATCGTATACACAATTACAAAAATGCAAAGCAATATCATCACTATCAGCAGTATGATAGTCCTGAGTTCCGCGTTTTTTTCGTTAGCATAAATAGTATTGATCTTTTCTTCTACATTGGCTAGAATATTTTCCTGCAATGCCCTCAGTTTGATATTACCCTCAAGAGATATGGTCCACCATTGCTGGTGAGTATAGGTGCTGTCGAAATGGAATGTTTTAAACAACCGATCAACATATATCATTGTAGATTTTATGGAACTATTGTTTATTATTTCTTCATATGCCTTTAATGCTGCCGGAGAAGCTTTCTGATAAAATTCATTTACGTAGGATTTATAAATATCGTAAGTGCCAAGTGTACCAGCCAGTGTTTCTGTCATATATGACCGTGTATAAAGCGCATTGTAAATATTAATGCGTATAATGGACAGGTAAGTAATTATCTCAGATAATATCTTTTGACTTACCAGCTCTTTGTAAATGGGGTCCAGGTAAAGATTATTACCGGCAGCAACACCCGTCATTGTATTTAACCGGAAGACAGATGTCGTATAAAAATGCATCACCGCATTGGCATTCATTTTACCGCTATCGATCATCATTCTATTTCTATCAAGATCTGAGAGAAATGTATATCCTTTAAAGTCACCAAGTGCGGGTTCGTAATGGGCTTTTATTTTTTCCAGCAAGCTGTCTGTAGTAAATCGTTGCTGGATCATTTCAGTTTTTGACCCGCCTTTCAATGCATTTTCAAATGAATACCGTCGTTCGACCTGGAGTGAATTTATCAATTTACTTAAGTCGGAGGCTTGGTGAATGCGGGTAATATAACCATTCAGAAGGTCCAGTTTTTTTTCCTGTTCTGAAATAAGCTGCATGAACAGGTAGATCATTAATGTAACCGGAATAAGGCCTATAAGCATAAGCTTTACCGGCAGTGGCAATCTTCTAAAAAACATTTTAAAGCTCATACTAATCAGAGAATAAAAACATGGGCCCTGTGATCATAGATAAAAAACAGGCTGTAAATTAGAAAAGGTTCGGTTGTAAATTTCTTTTTTTTTTTGGAATGTTTCGAGGTAAAATACTTACCAAAAATCCCTTTGCTTTTATCAGGGAGCTTTTTATATTGAACTATGGATCCGATCCCAATAAGCTTTAAACACAACGGTATAAATTATAGCGATTGTTACTTTACAAAGGGTGCTGCTACCAGCGAAACCGTAATATGGCATCTATATGATAGCGATAATTATTACCTCGGCAAACTTCGTTTTACCGATAAATGGGCCTTTGAGGCAAGTAGAAGAACAGAAAGAATCCATGAGTTGGCCGAATATTTCGGTGATTTTGTAAAAAAAGCAACCGGCGGTACCTTACTAAGTGATAAAGCTGGTAAACCATTCCACTAATTTACCTACCGTTAATTTCGGTAACGTCATCTTCTATGATGACATAATATTTCCCTCGGTCAGTGATGCCACATTTGTTATTCTTCAGGCAAGTATTAAATGGTAGAGATATTAGAATTGAAAATAAATGCTGAAACGCACTGGCAAAGTAATAGTCAGCGTTTATGAAGTCGGGCAGACTGGATTCGAACCAGCGACCCCTACGTCCCGAACGTAGTGCCCCGCTGAGCGGGGCTACTGCGTTCAATTAATGATTGAATTTGTTTCCACCCTTCCAACTTTTTATTTCCCTTTGGCGAGAGCGAATTAGTCGGGCAGACTGGATTCGAACCAGCGACCACTACGTCCCGAACGTAGTGCCCCGCTGAGCGGGGCTACTGCGCTCAATTAATGAT
>CBFGXP010000003.1:0-53304 GCA_965652775.1 uncultured bacterium | reverse complement strand
CTTAGTTCCCGACAACTACTTTTGCAAAGCGAATAATTTTATCATTTAGGTAATAGCCCTTTTGAACTTCATCAATCACCTTTCCTTTTAGTTCTTTAGTTGGTGCTGGTACCTCAGCGATCGCTTCGTGTATATCAGGGTTAAAATCCTTATTGATTGTTTCCATCGGTTTTAAACCTTTGGCATATAAAATACTTTTCAATTTATTAAACACTAACATCACTCCTTCATTGGCCTGGCTCATATCGTCGGTGGTGTTCAATTGTTTTTCTGCTCTTTCACAATCATCCAGAACTTCGAGCAGGTCAGCAATCACCTCTTTGCCGGCGGTCTGGATCAGTTCCAGCCTTTCTTTTGAATTTCTTTTCTTAAAATTTTCGAACTCGGCAACTTTGCGAATATATTTTTCCTTCATTTCGCCAAGCTCATTTCTCAATGTTTCAAGTTCAGGTTCATTTATTAAGGGCTCGTTAAGATGTGTAGTGCCACTGATGTTTTCATCGGAATTTATGCCCACACCTGAATCTTCAGTTTGCTGCATTTTTGCCTGTTCTTTTGCCTCTTTCATATCTTTTTGACGCATTTTTTTCAAAATTGATTGCAAAGGTAAGGTTGTCAATAATACTGCCAACGCTATTCTGACGACAAATTGACGGATTAAAAGTTGCTCATTTTCAATATTCCGGCGACGGTTACCTTTGCGCCATGATCAAAGTTTACCTGAGAAAAAAGATAAGCAGGCGGGTGGAAGAGGGGCATCCATGGATATTTTCAAATGAAGTGGAAAAAGTCGAGGGTGCGGTCCTGGGCGGAGAAATTGTCACCGTATTTACTCACGATAATAGACAGGTTGGTACAGGATATATCAATCCCAAATCGCAAATAATAGTTCGACTGTTAACCAGGGACAAGAGTGATAAAATCAATGAGGACTTTTTTTACAACCGATTACGGCAATGTTGGGATTATCGCAAAAAAATCGGTTATACTGAAAATTGCAGGCTGGTGTTTGGTGAAGCCGATTCATTACCACAACTTATAATTGACAAATTCAACGATTATTTTGTTATACAGACACTGGCGCTTGGAATTGATGTTTGGAAGCCTGCAATTGTTAGTGCATTGAACAGAATTTTTGATCCCAAAGGGATTTATGAACGAAACGATGTGCCAGTCAGGGAATTGGAAGGCATGCAGCAACAGAAAGGATTTTTATCTGCCCACTTTAATACTAATATCATTATAAAGGAGAACGGATTAAAGTTTAATGTTGATTTAGAAAATGGACAAAAGACAGGTTATTTCCTGGATCAGCAGGATAACCGGAAAGCGATTCAACATATCGTAAAAGGGGGCGATGTATTAGGAGTATTCACCTATACAGGCACTTTTGAAATTCATGCAGCATATTATGGTGCAAAATCTGTTTTGGGCATAGACATTTCTGAAAATGCAGTGCAGCAAGCGAACCAAAATGCTGTATTAAACGGCCTTGAAAACATTTGTAAGTTTCAAACTGCAAATGCTTTTGATGTTTTAAAAGAATGGAGTAAGCAAGAAACAAAATATGATGTTGTGATGCTCGACCCGCCTGCGTTCACTAAAAGCAGGGAAACGATCCAAAAAGCGATTGCCGGATATAAAGAAATTAATTTAAGGGGAATAAAGCTCATAAGGCCCGGCGGTTTCCTGGTAACATCGTCCTGTACCAGCCTTGTAAATGCGGAATTGTTTTTACAGACTATTGATAAGGCGGCAAAAGATGCAAAACGTAAAATAAGACAAGTAAGTTTTCAAACTCAATCGCCGGATCACCCAATCATAAAAGGAATTGAAAATACCCAGTATCTTAAATTTCTTATTGTTGAAGTGCAATGATGTTTGAAATAAAAAAAAGCACTCCGGTTGAAGTGCTTCTAAAATTTGTTGATGTTATTATTTCGACACCTGGAATTTCCCTGATTCGATCACTTTTCCTGATTGATCTTTTAATTGATAAATATAAACTCCACGATTGTAAGAAGAAAGATCAAGAGTTGTCGTAGAACTTATATTTTTTGCTTCGTAAACTTGTTTGCCAATAAAATTTATAACCTGCAATGTATAACCTTTATCAAAACTTTTCTGAAACTCAAACTTGGTAAATGTAGTTGCAGGATTCGGATAAACCTTTAGGATACGTTGAAGCGCATCGGGAGATGGCTCACGATTAGACTGCCCCTTAGAGTTTATGGCTGTCAACAGAATAAAGGATATAAGTAGAGTTCTAATCACTAAAACAAATTTAACTTTATTTGCGCAAAATAATAGGTTTTTTTTTTCGTTGCAACGTAAAAGCCGCATTGAAGTAAAAAAACTGTAAATCATTGACTTAGCCTCTCTAATATCGTAAAACTCCTATCACTAAACCAAAGATTCGAGAGTAAGAGTGATGTTTCTAAAATTTGGTTGCTCCCCTGCATTTTCAAGAATTTCAGCGTAGCGGATAAGCCCTTTCTTGTCAACTACAAATGCTGAGCGTTTTGAAACCCCTTTCATATTATAACCAAAAATTTCATATAAACTACCGTAAAGAGATGAAACCTCTTTATTGAAATCGCTTAATAAAGTAAAATTCAAATTTTGATCTGCTTTATATTTTGCCAACGTGTGAAGTGAATCAACTGAAATCCCCAACACTTTTGAATTTACGTTATTATAAAAAAAAATATTATCTCTTACAGAACACAGCTCTGCCGTACAGGTGCTTGTGAAGGCTAGCGGAAAGAAAAGTAGCAAAACGTTTTGTCCACGTAAATCGGAGAGGGTTACTTTGTTTTTCGTTGAATCATACAAAGTAAAATCAGGCGCTGGTTGTCCAATTTCAATTTTCATAAAAAGAGGTTTAACTTATTGCAGATAAAACTGTCATGTTATTTCAAAGAAACAATTATCTTTTCAGAAAGTTTTTTAAATTATTTTCATAGTTCCGGTATGTCCGGTCAAAACCAACTATTATGAAAAAAGCTATTACTGAATTTATTGGAACATTCTTTCTTGTATTGGCAGTCGGGTTTGCCAGCGGCGAGCATGCAGTTTTAATTATCGCTTCTGCATTGATGGTAATGATATATGCAGGCGGACACATTTCAGGGGCACATTATAACCCTGCGGTAACTCTTGCTGTATTGATCCGGGGAAAAATTGGAGTATCCGATGCTTTAATTTATATGGTATCACAAATAGCAGGTGCTGTTGCTGCCGCATTCATTGTCGGTTTTTTTAAGGATATTCCTGCTGAAACTATTGGTTTACATAATCCAACAAGGGCATTGGTTGCTGAGGTACTCGGAACTTTTGCTTTAGCTTATGTTGTATTAAATGTAGCTACAGCTAAAGGAACTGCGGGTAATAGTTTTTATGGTCTTGCAATTGGCTTCACTGTTTATTTTGCCGGTTCGTTAATGGGAAGTTTTTCCGGAGGGGCTTTTAATCCTGCCGTGGCTGTTGGCGCATCTGTTATTAAAGCATTTGCCTGGAGTAATATCTGGATTTATATAGTTGGTTGTTTCGGCGGAGCGGCTTTAGCTGCTTTCGTTTTCAGAATGATCAACCCTGATGACAAATAAAATAATAGATGGAATTTAATTTGTAAGCTCCGGAAACGGGGCTTACTTTTTAAAACCTTGGTTTGAAATAAGGATTCGACCGATCAGCAAGTTTACCAATCCAGCTAATTCCAATTTCAAAACCACCGCGGCCATGACTGCTTGGTTTAAGTTTTGAAATATTTGCATCATAACTCAATGACACAGAAAATGGGCTGTAATCAAGTTTTACAACCGGAATTAGCGCATCATTCCATCGGATAAATGTTCCGAAATGAATCGCATAGTCAGGTTCATCCGGATAAGCGCCGATTTTTAAACCATACATGGCCCCAAATACAGTCTCTTTAAATGACCCCTGTCTTGAATGATCTCCTTGCAGCGTTATGTAAGTATATTCATTTACACCGAGCTTAAGGCCGCCGGAAAAAACCCATTTGGGGTTTAATTCTATGTTCTTGTCCTTATAAAATGAATTACGTGGACGATTAAAATGATGATAGGCACCGCCGATGTAGTAATTATTATCCGGGCGATTCTTCATGACAGAATTTAAGCTCAGTCCAACGCTTCCATCAAGATATGCATAAGTAGGATCTGTAATGTTTTCTCCCAACCCCATTCCATCATATTGACTGTTAGTTGTCACTTTTGATAGATCGATGCTATGCTGTACCCAACCACCCATAAACCCGAGAGACAGGTAAGTGTTTTTTTCACTACTGATCGATTTATGATAATTTAATGCCGGTAAGATTTTCGATTGAGTAAATGAAACCGAACCAGCACGATCGTAGAATAATTGCATGCCCCATGTAACGAAATCATCACCTTTACCAACCGGCATTTTATACTCCCCGCTTAATGATCCTGTTCTATAGCCGGTAGTAACGCTATTCCATTGATCTCTATAAACCGCCTGTAGTCGTACATCGCCTTCAAATATTCCAGCTAATGCAGGATTTCTCAAAAGAGGTGTTTCAAAGAATTGTGACAGGTGTAGGTCCTGTGCGGGCACATTAATCACCAACAAGAAATTCCAGATTCCTATTAGTATGACTATTTTTTTTCTCATTTGCACATTATCTTATTAAAGTTATGTTTCCTGTATATGATAATAACTCTCCGTTTTTACAATAAATGTCTAACTGATAAACATAAACACCTGTTTCTGCATTCTTGCCTTTCCACATACCATTCCAGCCCGATGCCGCGTTGTTTATTGGCATATCGTATTTTTCGAATACAATTTCACCCCAACGGTTGAATATTCGTAAGACCTTTGCCCGATCAAGACCTGTGCCTCTTGGATAAAATACTTCATTGTTTCCATCGCCATTTGGCGAAAATGTATTTGGAATGAAAAAGTTCTGACCATTACAAACAACTTTCACTGTTACCTCTCCTTTCGCAGTACAACCATATCTGTCGGCTATGTTGACAACATATCTTGTTGTGAATTGAGGATTGGCTACGGGAGACGGGCAACGTGTACAATTCAAATTTTGTGCAGGAATCCAGTTATAAGAAATAATTTCCCCGGTATAATTCATATTCACTTGTGCATCGGCACCGGAAATAATTACAATTGGATCAGTAGCTGGTATAGCAGTAGGTGCTGGAACTGCATAAGCTTTATGATAACTTGTATCGGCACATCCGATCTTGTTAGTTGCAATCAACTGAATATTATAATCTCCGGGATTTGAAAAAGAGGTAACACCATTTTGTAGCTGCGACGAATTTCCATTTCCAAAATTCCATGCCCATTTAATGGTGGAATCAGGTTGAGATATCGAACCTAAGAATGTTTCGGGAATTTTGATGCACACTGAATCTTTTCCTGTTATGGTTATATCTGGAGTTCTGTATACCCGAACAGTATCCACGAAGGAACTAGGACATTGATACTGGGTATTTACCGAAAGTCTGACAAGATATGTTCCCGGAGCTGTAAAAGTATGTGTGGGATCGCTGGCAGTACTGGAATTGCCATCTCCAAAATCCCAAACTGTTGAAGTAACCGGGTCATTACTCAGCGTATAATTTGTAAATGCTACCTGGCCGTTGTCACAAAATTCTTTTTTATCGATTCCAAAAAGTGGTAATGCTCCAAAAACACTAACCGGTGCAGACGGTATAAAAGCTTCACATCCGTATTTGTCAGGTATTACCATATACGGGTAATAATTACCAGGACTGGAGTATTTGTGAGATAGGTTCGCTTGTCTCGTACTATCTAATTTACCATCTCCAAAATAAAACACATACTTGAAACCAGGAGGTGCCGCTATTGTAAAATTAACCGTAACAGAATCGCAAGAAGATGCCGGAGTAAAAGTTATCTGCGTGTTGGCAATGGGGTCATAAGCGTTGACAATTGACTGGACGGAATCAACACACCCGCCCGGCCCTTCAACATATAATTTCGGATAATAAGTGCCATATGCATTATAAAAATGCGAGGGGTTTTCTGCCGAACTTGTTGCGCCATCACCAAAGTCCCAATAATAACTTGCATAATTGCTTCCCTGGAAAATAAAACTCGTTTGTAGAGGTAGACAAATTCCGGTACTATCGATCATGCTAAAAGCAGCAACAGGTTTTCTGATCTTGACATATCCAATTTTTATTATCGAATCTTCGCAACCTACAAGATCACGGATCCTAAGCTTTATATCATATGTGTTATTTCCTGGGGGAAAATTGTGAGTAGGGTTTTGCAGCGTAGACGTTCCTCCGTCACCAAAATTCCAAAGGTGAGTTAAACCAATTCCAGTGGAAGTATCAGTAAACTGCAGCGGGGCAGAAGGACAAAAAAACGTATCAGCAAAAAATGCGGCTGTTGGATTAGTGATCAATACTGCACCGGTAATTGAAAATGTGTCGGCGCAATTGACGTTGTCTTTTACGATCAGGCTCACTGTATAACTGCCTTCCAACAGATACGTATGTGAAAAAGGAGGTGAGGTAAAAGATTGTTGTGTTCCGTCCCCGAAATTCCATGTCCATTGGGTGATGGGTGATGATGTTGGAATCGAGAGATCATTAAAACTCATGGTCTTGTTTATGCATGCTCCGGTTCCATTTGGTTCAAAGTTTGCAACAGGGCCACTTATTACCATAAAGTTGCTGATGGTTAATGAATCGAGACATCCGTTAATATCCTCTATCACTAATTTTACATCATAAGATCCATATGTTGAAAGAGTGAAACTGATACTTCGACTGGTATCTCTTATAACATTTCCACCAATTGTCCATGAATAGTCCTTTACATTGGCCGGGTTGCTTCCGGTGGCCGACAGTGTAAAGGTCTCACCTTTACAAACAGTGTTTTTGCTGGACGTAAAAGCGACCGGTTCATTGATGATCTTAATTTCTTTGGTTTTTGTATATGAGCACGACCCATTCGTTACAATCAATGTTGCGGTATATGTTCCGTAAGCAGGATACGTAAAGGTAGGTGGCGTTATTCCTGTAATTATTGTATTGGACGGATCGCCCATTCTCCATTCATAAGAAATTGGACCGTAAACAATGTTGGTTAAAGAACTATCGAGAAATGTAACCTGCAACTTGTTATTGCAATTGGTACGATATCCAAAAATGGCGACCGGTGGCTTTACTTGTATTGTTTTGGTTAATGAATCAATGCATCCATTGTTCGACACAAGCAGCTTAACTTTTAATAGTCCCGTGTCAACATAAGTGTGAGTTGGATGCTGCACGGTTGAAGTAAGGCTATCTCCAAAATCCCAAAGCCATTTTACCGTAGCACCCGGTGTGGTAGTAGAAAGATCGCTGAATTGAATTGGAGTGCTGGCGCAAGTATTGTTTGGAGTAAAACTAAAATTGACAGTTGGTGGTGTTCCTGTTAATACTCCATTTGGAACACTTACAATTTCGGTGCATCCATTTTGAGTTGTAATCGTAAGTTGAATATTGTAGTTACCTGCAGTATTGTAGGTATGAATAGGGAATTGCGTATTATAAATAGCGCCAGGCTCTCCTAAATTCCACGAATAACTTATAACACTATCCACCGTCTGAACAGTTAGAATTGGTTGATAAGTAAATGGAATGCATCCTCCCGTAGGCGCATTACTGATCCGAACGGTGGTTGGACTGATCTTTATGAAATCATATTTAGTAATAGTATTGCTACACCCGCCGGGAAGGGTAATCGTTAAGGTAACAGAAAATGACCCGACTGTATTATAAGTGTGGGTTGGGCTTGGGGAGTTTGACGTTCCTCCATCTCCAAAATCCCAAAGCCAGGTGGTAGCAGCCGGACTTAAATCTGTGAATTGAACTGAGAACGGCGTTTTGCATGAGGTTGAGTCATTTGCAGTAAAATTTACAGGCGGCTGTGTATTAACCGATACACTTTTTGTGATCGAATCAATACAGTTTCCATAATTGTTGATCAATGTCACCTGGAACGTTCCACCGCTTAAATATGTTTTTGTGGGATTTATCTGTGACGAATTAGTTCCATCCCCAAAATTCCAAAAAGATGAAATTGGCGCCGGAGAAGAATTATTTTGAAAAGTAACGGATTGTCCAAGGCAAATACTTGCTGGAGCATTAAAATTAGTTGTCTTACCCGTTACAACGATGTTCTTTGTAAGAGTCCCATTGCAACCAAGATCACTTTGTACAGTTAATTGTACGGGATAGGTACCAACAGTTGCATAAGTCGCCGTTGGATTAGGTAACGTCGAGGTAGGCCCTCCATTACCAAAATTCCAGAGGTAGGTTAAATTTCCTGGTCCGCTTGATTGATCCTGGAAACTAATATTAAAAGGACCCTGACAGGTTCCTGGCTGGGAATAGTCGAAGTCAACATCAATACCGCTTATAATCCGAATATATCTTCCAATTGAAGTGAAGCTCTTACATCCTGTTGTGCTTGTGACTTGCAATGAAACGGTATAAAATCCAGCACTCGTGTATTCATGCGATGGGTTTTGTGAAGTCGAAGTTCCCCCATCCCCAAAATTCCAAAGCCATTCTGTGATTGTACCTGCCCCGGGCGGCAAAGTTGTTTGATCCGTAAATTGAATTGTAGCGGGAACGCAAGCCGTAGTAACATTAGCAGTAAATGCGGCAGCAGGAGAAGGGAATACTGTTATGTAATTTATTTTTTCTTCTTCATCAATGCCTGAATTGTTTCGTGCTACCAATTTGATAGTATATGTTCCTGGCTGAGAAAAATTGACAACTGGATTTTGCAAAGTGGATAATTGTCCATTTCCAAAATCCCATACCCATGAAGTAGGAGTATTTGTGGAAAGATCCTGAAAGGTTACTGTTAGCGGCGAACACCCGGAAACCTTATTCGCTGTAAAATCAGCCACGGGAGCTTGCCCAATACTCGTGGTGGAAACTGAGAAAAGGAAAATTAGTATAAGGGTTAAATGGAGTTTCAAAAAACTAAGGGTTTTTGCTCTTAACAGCAGTACTGTTTTAAATAGGGTTATATAACGGAAATTTTCTCGCAAAAAATATTGGTTTACAACAAACAAATTAAATTGAAATAATAGATAGGATAGTGGATAAGTTAATCAACTAAAGGCCAAATGCATCAGCGCCATACTATGACCTGATTTATAGTTTTTCGTTTAAGATCAACGTTGGCAATGTTGATCAGGGTAGGATTTTATTGTTTGTCTAATCTTAAGGTCTTGGTTTCTGCCCCATTTGTCTGGGTTGCTTCCACATAGGTCCAGCTATTCTTGGTTATATTCCATGTACCGTTAATAAGTGAAATTGGACTGGTAGCTCCCGGAAAATTTGCATACGTCGTCATTGCTGAGGCATTTCCATCCCAGTTGCCCGTCCGTTCTGTTGTACCATTTAAAATAGCATCAACGGTCTTATTACTATAGTATTGAAATTTATAGGCTGAAAAGCTGGAGGTAATATCAGTTCCGTTCTGTGTAAATTTTGTGATCTTCCATTGCCCATCAGTCATTGCCTTGATGACCAGGTCCTCACCAATTTTTTCGACCGCTTTTTTGCAGCTGCCCAGGACAATGATCAAAAGGAATAAGGTATACAGTTTTTTCATAAATGGGTTACGATGGAGAGGCAAGATAATTATTATCAGTGAGGTATGCAATAAAAACGGTAACCAATTGTAATAAAAAAAACCGCCGGTTCAGACCGCATTTAAATCATTCTGAGCTAGAATTTTATTTAGGATAGCCAGCATCCGCTTTTATCTCATTTAGCTGCTGCGTATGTCGGCTGGTATGGGCCGAGATCATCAAACAAAGCTGATAACAATCGAGCAGCCCAAATGACATCTGGACAAAATGATTTCGCAAATCCTCCGAGGTAGCCTTTATATATTTGATATGAGCAGTTCTGCTGGCTTTAAAATCATTCATGGCTTCATCCAAACTCTTGTACGAAGTATTTTCGGGTTCAAACGGTCCAGATGTTTTTCTTTTGTTTGTTCTGTCTTCAATTAATGTTATTACCTGCTCATCCGTAAACTTCAAATCTTTCTTTTTTTCAGGAGTGGCCGGAGCTTTCATGCTGGTTTCGAGCATTGCCCATAAATTGTTTTCAGAAACGGCTATATGATAAACACACTCCTGCACCGACCATTTATCAGGTGATATCTTATACGTCACCTGTGCAGCGCTGAGTCCTTTAATTGATTCCTGCAAATCCGCCTTTGTATTTTTCATGTAATCACCTGCAAACTTTCTTTCTTTTTTTGAAAGTACATCAGAAGTTGGGGTGCCTGCTAAACCTGAAAAAACAATAAATAGAAGAAGCAGATAATTATAGGTTTTTCTCCGTGGCATAGCAATATTTTTTGGTACAATAAATGGGGCAGGGAATAGTTTCGGAGGGATGGGACGCAAAAGTTACGAAAGCATTTCAAATCAGCTGTCATTTTTTGTACACTTTTTTAAAATCGTTGCAGACCCGGCTTTATTATCTTTAGCCAATGAAAATAAAAGACGTTATTGCTACTCTCGACGCAATGGCCCCACCCTCACTACAGGAAGGATATGATAATGCCGGCCTTATTACCGGGGATGAGAATGCTGAATGTAAGGGAATACTGATTTCCTTAGATGCAACTTCAGCAGTGGTTGACGAAGCAATCAAAAAGGGCTGCAATGTTGTTGTATCACATCACCCGATAATTTTTTCCGGCTTAAAAAAAATCACGGGAAAGAATTATGTGCAAAAAACAGTTATTAATGCTATCAAAAACGAGATTGCTCTTTATGCGATCCACACAAACCTTGACAATATCATTAACGGTGTAAATGGAAAAATTGCAAACCTCCTCGGATTAGAGGATATCTCTGTGTTAGCTCCAAAAGAAAATCAACTTAAAAAGCTATACACGTATGTTCCGCTTTCAGATTCGGATAAAGTCAGGCAGGCAATACATAATGCAGGCGGTGGTCATATTGGCAATTATGAAGAATGCAGCTTTAATTCAGAAGGTTTTGGAACGTTTAAAGGAGGCCTAACTACAAATCCTCATGTCGGCACGCCCGGAGAAATGCACCGGGAAGATGAAATAAAGATTGAAATAATATTTCCGGCATGGCTTGAAGGCGGAATAATAAAGGCGCTGCTGTCGTCACATCCTTATGAAGAAGTGGCATATGACATTATTAAACTGGAAAATCGATTTTCTACAGTTGGTTCAGGAGTAATTGGAGATTTAGCCAGGCCACTAGATGCCAATACAGTTTTTCAAACGCTAAAAGAAAAATTCAGGCTCCGTGTAATCAAACATACACAATTGTTAAACCGGACCGTTAAGAAAATAGCTGTGTGTGGTGGGGCAGGAAGTTTCCTGATTCCCAACGCATTGGCTGCCGGTGCAGACTTGTTTATTACTTCGGATATCAAATACCACGAGTTTTTTGATGCGAATGACAAAATGGTAATTGCAGACATCGGCCATTATGAAAGTGAACAATTCACCATCAACCTTTTGCAGGAATTTTTGGAACAAAAATTCCCTACCTTTGCCGTCCTTAAAACAGAAGTGAATACAAACCCGGTGAACTACTTTTTTTAAGGCGAATAGGATTACAATAGTATCCCGACTTAGTCGGGACGACGCAAAGGAAGTTAAATAGTAGTACTAAATCGGGGTTTATAACAAAACTTCAAACTAAAATAAATTATCAAATAAATGAGTACAGTAAAAGAGTATTCGGTACAGGAAAAGCTTACCGGCCTGGTAACACTTCAAAAGATTGATTCCAAGCTGGACGAATTAAAAGTATTGAAAGGTGAATTGCCGATGGAAGTGGCCGACCTTGAAGATGAGATCCAGGGATTACATGCACGGCAAACCAGGATAGAGGAAGAAATAAATGGTATTACCGAGTTTATCGAGCAAAAGAAAGAGGCGATCAAAGAATCCGGCGCGTTGGTAAAAAAATATGAGAAGCAAAGTAACAACGTAAAAAATAACCGGGAATTTGAAGCGATCAATAAGGAGATTGAGATGCAGCAACTGGAAGTGAAGCTTGCTGAAAAACATATTAAAGATGCTACCGATGAGATCTCAGAGAAAGCAGTTGCGTTGGAAAAAGCTAAAAAGACAATTAGTGCAAAAGAAGGAATTCTGAATACAAAGAAGGAAGAACTTGAAAAGATCATTGCTTCTACTGAAAAAGAAGAAAAACATTTTAATAAAATGGCGGCTGAAGCAAAAGACTCAGTTGACCCCCGCCTGTTGACCAGTTATGGTAAAATCCGTCATAGCTATCGCAATGGTTTAGCAGTAGTGCAGGTAGAAAGAGATGCTTGTGGTGGTTGCTTCTATGCTATTCCTCCCCAAAAACAAAGTGAAATACGCCAGCATAAAAAAATTATGGTTTGCGAAAACTGCGGTCGTGTGTTGGTTGACACAGAACTTCACGCAGCAGTTGAAATAAAATAATTTGAAAGCGATTTTTTTTACCCCGTCTTGGTTTATCCAGGCGGGGTTTTTTGTTTTAAATTGCGTGTACCATGCTGAAACAACTATCTATTCAGAACTATGCTATCATTGATTCCATTGAGATAAAATTCCCCACAGGGATGAATGTGGTGACGGGAGAAACAGGCGCGGGTAAATCTATTATCATGGGAGCATTAGGGCTAATTCTCGGAGAAAGAGCAGATTCGGCTGCACTGGTCAATAAGGAAAAGAAATGCATCGTTGAAGGCGTTTTCAAAATTGACGACAAAAATGAGGTAAAAGCTTTTCTGAAAAATAATGAACTTGACGGTGAAGACGAATTGATGGTAAGAAGAGAAATTGCTGCAAATGGAAAGTCAAGGGGATTTATCAATGATACCCCGGTAAACCTGGATCAATTAAGAGTACTTAGCAGTTTGCTGGTCGATCTTCATCAGCAATTTGATGCGTTGCAATTAGGGGAAAATGATTTTCAAAGAGAAGTGTTAGATGCGTTGGCAGTACACTCAGGTGTGTTGAATGAATACAGGGAAATTTATGATCAATGGAAGGTTTTGCAAAGGCAACTTGATGAACTAAAAGATCAAAAGCAGCAATTTGATAAAGAAGCTGATTACAACAGGTTTCAATACAACGAGCTTGAAGAAGCATCTTTTGAGGAAAATGAATTAGAAGATATCGATGTGGAATTGAAAATGCTTAACAACGCAGAAGAAATTAAAAGTGCATTAACTAAGGTTTATTTTGAATTGAAGGAAAGTGAAAGTCCGCTTGTCCAGCAATTAAAAGTATTGCTTAATCAACTACAGACTTATTCATCATTTCATCCAAAACTACCAGTGTTGATTGAAAGATTTCAATCAGCCCAATTGGAGTTACAGGATATTACAGACGATCTTGAAAGTATAAGCACGGAAGTAAATTATGATCCTAAAAAAATTGAGCAACTAAATGACCGGCTTTCGCTAGGTTACAAATTATTAAAGAAGCATGGGGTAAAAACAACCACCGGGTTGCTGGCAATTCAAAAACAATTAGAAGAAAAATTGCAAGCGGTGTTGAATATTGATGACAGCATTCAGCAAAAAGAAAAAGAAGTTTTAAAAACAAAACAAACATTAAATCAATTAGCAGACAGGATTTCAGAGCAAAGGAAAAAGCAGGTTAAACCTCTTGAAGAGAACGTAAACAAACTTCTTATACAAGTTGGAATGCCCAATGCAAGACTTAAAGTTGAAATTCTTGATAAGGATGAATTGAATGCCTTTGGAAAAAACAATATCGAGTTCTTATTCGATGCTAATCGCAGCAAACAGTTTTTGCCAGTAAGAAAAGTAGCTAGTGGGGGCGAGCTAAGCAGGCTGATGCTTTGTATAAAGTCTTTAGTGGCGCAAAAACTTGATATGCCTACGTTGATCTTTGATGAAATCGACTCCGGGATTTCTGGTGAAGCCGCCAGGCAGGTCGGGATCATAATGAAAGAATTAGCAAGTAGCCGCCAGGTGATCTGTATTACCCATCAACCGCAAATTGCTGGTAAGGCCAATGCTCATTTCTTTGTGTATAAAGAAATAGTGAAGGACGAGGTTAAAACTAATATCCGGTTATTGGATAAGGACGAAAGGATTACGGCTGTTGCAAAAATGTTGAGTGGTGAAAAGCCTACAGCTGCAGCAATCGAGAATGCAAGAGAAATGGTCGGAAATTAACCCCTAAACCCTAAAGGGCTTAATTTCCTTGCAACATAAATGTTTCTTCTAAATGAAATCAGTCATTGTTCTTTCAATAATAGCCGTCTTCATCATTATCGCTTTTTTACTGAATACAGCGCTGCAAAAAATAATTAAACCAAGAGAAGGATTTCGGAGACTGCTTCTTTATTTTTTGACAGTAATGGTGGTGGTTTTTATCCTATCATTTTTAATGGTCCTCGTTATTATAAAACTTTACCCCGACGAGCTAATTAAATAACTTCTTACATTTACCGACACAAAACAATTTGCTATGGCATACAATCTTTTAAAAGGGAAAAAAGGAATTATTACCGGAGCACTGGACGCAAATTCTATTGCATGGAAGGTTGCCGAGAAAGCATACGAAGAAGGCGCAACATTTGTGTTAACTAACGCACCAATCGCCATGAGGATGGGTGAGATCAATAAGCTGGCGGAGAAAACAAAATCAGAGATTATTCCTGCAGATGCAACTAATGTAGATGAACTCACTAACCTTTTTACTAAATCACAGGAAGTACTTGGAGGAAAAATCGACTTTGTGCTTCACTCGATCGGAATGAGCGTTAATATCAGGAAAAAAATCCCATACACGGACTCGAATTATGATTATTTCATGAAAGGGATTGATGTATCGGCCATGTCTTTTCATAAGATGCTGGCAGTTGCAAGGAAATTAGATGCGATAAATGAATGGGGTAGCGTGGTTGCATTGACTTATATGGCCGCCCAGCGAACATATCCTTTTTACACGGATATGGCAGATATAAAAGCAATGCTTGAATCCATTGCACGCAGCTTTGGTTATCATTACGGAGTGGAAAAGAAGGTCCGGGTCAATACGGTGTCGCAATCTCCAACCAAAACAACGGCAGGCACAGGCATAAAAGGTTTTGGTGATTTTTTCGATTATGCAAATTCCATCGCACCACTAGGCAATGCTACTGCAGAAGATTGCGCCAACTATTGTATAACTCTCTTTTCTGATCTTACAAGAATGGTGACAATGCAAAATCTGTTTCATGATGGTGGATACTCAACTACAGGTGTGAGCAATGAAGTGATGAGAAAGTTAGGTGTTACAGAATAATGCTTGGATAGAATTACCAAATGTACCGGAGTGCGACGCCAGAATAGATTAATAGTAATAATAACGCTTAGTATATAATTGAAAAATCCCCTGATCAAATCGGGGGACTTCAATATCTTTTTTCACTCATAGCTCACAGCGTGGCTCTAATACTCATCCTCATTGAACATAAAATCTTCCTGGCTTGGGTAATCGGGCCAGATGTCTTCTATACTTTCATACACTTCGCCTCCTTCGTCTTCCAACTCCTGCAGATTTTCTACCACTTCAATTGGGGCACCGCTACGGATTGAATAGTCGATAAGTTCATCTTTTGTGGCCGGCCAGGGCGCTTCTTCGAGATATGATGCTAATTCTAAGGTCCAGAACATTTTTCGGTTTTTTGATTTCCAGGAATCGGGTTTATTACTTTTATCAACGCTTACCCTGCCCCCCAAATTTTTCGCAAATGTAGCTTTAATAACGAATTTTCCAAATCGGGAGTTTTACGGCCGGTATAAAGGCTTTCTTAAATTTCCCTGCCTCAGTTGCCCTGCTTATTTTTAGGTGCTCGGGTTTCCAGATATTTGATTATCTAAATACTATAAAGGCTGCATGCTTACGGGTAAAAATATTTATAAACGTTATGGCTCACTGGAGGTTCTTCGGGGGGTAAATCTTGAAATTGGTAAAGGGGAGGTCGTTGCCATCGTTGGACCGTCAGGCTGTGGTAAAAGCACTCTGCTGCATATTTTGGGTTCCTTGGATAAAGCCGACATGGGGGAGATAGTTATCAACAATACAGCACTTAATATCCTTTCGGGAAATAAATTGGCTTCTTTCCGAAACAAACATATCGGTTTTGTTTTCCAGTTTCATCACTTGCTACCAGAATTTACAGCGCTTGAAAATGTCTGTATTCCCGGTTGGCTCGCGGGTAGAGGCAAAAATGAGGTTAGGGATAAGGCCGAAGAACTTTTGAAAATGTTAGGGCTTTTTGACAGGAATGAGAATAAACCCAACCAGCTATCCGGTGGTGAGCAGCAAAGAGTAGCAGTAGCCCGGGCATTGATCAATAATCCTGATATAGTCTTTGCAGATGAACCTACTGGTAACCTTGACAGTGCTAATGCAGAAGAACTGCATCGATTGTTTTTTGATCTGAGAAAACAATTCAATCAAACTTTTTTGATCGTCACGCACAATGAAGAACTCTCTCAACTAAGCGATCGGGTGCTGCACATGAAGGATGGAAAAATCATTGATGCGTAGATCAATTACTGATCGCCTTGCTGCAGAATCTCAGCTGCCTTATACTTGAATCTTACATTTTCACAAATTCAACCCGGCGATTACTTGCTTTTCCTTCGGGGGAATTGTTATCGGCCACAGGTTTTGTTTCACCCATGCCATCGGTATCAAGTCGCGACTCATCAATGTTAAATTCTTTGCTCAAGGCAGATTTTACAGCAGCAGCTCTTCTTTTTGAGAGGTCGAGATTTTTTGCATCATCGCCATCAGTATCGGTATGGCCGATGATTTTTACTTTAACGTCTGCGTTTTCAGAAAGTACAGTTGCTATTTCTTTTAATGTTCCGTAAGAAGTCGGCTTGATCTTATCTGAATTCACATCAAACAAAATTCCGGTGGTGCTCCATTTGCCTTCAGTCATTAATTTGTTTCTGGTATCGGCTGCGCCAGCGGCTAATCTTAAGTTTCCTAAAAGCATATAATCATCCGCCCCGTAAGAGCCCTGCATGCCAAAAGTGACGGCATTGTATTTGCTTGCTGCATCAAAGGCACGGGGAATATCCCAGATCTTTTCTCCGTTCACATACACTCTTAGCCTTTGCCCCTGCCGCCACATAGATATATGTGCAAAGTTGTTGGAGCCATTATCCCAGGTTTTAAATTCAACATCGTTATTCACTGTATGGTTGCCCGTACTACCTGCAATAATTCTTGAATGAGCTTTTGGATACGTACTAATAAAGCCTGGCTTGAATTGAAGATGAACCGCATGTTCTCCCCTCCATGACACATAATGATAGTAATTGGTAAAGTCCGTTGGTTTACTCAAGTTGGCAAAATTCACTGCCATATGGGTTCCTTTCCATTCCGGATTTACAGCAAGGTCAAATTCCATTGTAAAATTATCAGGAAGGTTAGTAATAAACTCCGGATGAAAGACGCCTTCTTTTGCAATCTTAAGCCATTTGCCTTCCTTATTATTGATGGTAACTACTTCGGCGGTTGCATTTGTATTCCACCTTGTAGGAAAGTCGCCAATTTCTGCGCGGCTAAAATCTTCAAAGGCTATCACTTTTTCCCCAGGCACAAAATCATATTTTGAATAGGCCTTTAATCCTTGTGGATTGCTTTTAACACCTTCTTCATTTTTATTCTTAACTTCTGCACTCTCCTCTGTTTTGTCCTTATCTTTTTCTTTTTTATTTTTTCCTTCTGCCTCATCCAATCCTTTATCAATAGTCTGATCTACTTTCTGGTCTGCTCTTTGTTTTGCCTTGTTCTTAATCTTATCGAGGATCTGAGCGGTGGCATCATTAGCAAGCGAGATCATTATCATAGAGATCACGGCACAGCATAGCTTTTTCATATTCGTTGATTTAGCTATCAAAGAAAAAGCAATAGAGTAGCCAAGACAATCGGATAAAAATCTGATTTATATTGGTGTTTAAACAGACTTGCTCTGCAGAATTTTTGCTACTGCCTGTGACTTAGAATGCACATGCAATTTTTGATAAATATTTGAAATATGAGTTCGGATAGTAGAGATGCTGACAAAATATTTTTCAGCAATTTTTTTATAGCTTAACCCATCTACCAAAGAGTATAAAATTTCTTTTTCACGACCCGTGAGTTGGTAATCAGTAATGACGGCAGATGGCTGTGAGTGAAAAGCCTGGATTACTTTCCGGGCAATACTTGGGCTCATAGGAGCCCCGCCTTCAGACAATTCGTTTACTGCCTGCAAAATTTCTTCAGGCGGTGTTTTCTTTAATAAATATCCTGATGCACCAGCCCGGATAGCATCAAAAATTTTTTCATCGTCTTCAAAAACGGTGAACATCAAAACCTGTATGTTTTCAAAATTTGACTTTACAGTTCTTACACCTTCAATACCGCTGATACTGGGCAGACCGATATCCATCAGCACAATATCCGGCGCCGATCTTTGTAGTTCACTCAGCACATTCAGCAGGTTGCTTAATGAAGCAACGCATTGCATGCCGTCCGTTCTGTTGAACAGCTGCTCAAGACTTTGTCTCAATGCTGTATTGTCTTCTACTATGGCTACTTTTATCATTTTACAAAGCTGGTGAAATGAAAGGTCATTTTCTATCGGATATTTATTTGATTCTGGTTTGCAAAGAAACGATCGTTCCTTTATTTAATTCAGTGTCTATTTTCATTTCTGCATTTATTGCTTCGGCCCTTTTTTTCATACTGATGATCCCATTGCCCAATTGGATCTGTTGCTGGTTAAAACCTTTGCCATTATCGCTGATCTCTATTTTTAGATAATGGTTGTCGTAATTCACCTTTATGCAGGCCTTAGTGCAATTTGAATATTTTACAAGATTATTGATCGCTTCTTTCATGATCAGGTAAATATGTTGGCGGGTTTCCATATCCAGTTTTGCTTTGTGAATGGAATCGTCGATGTCAATTGTGTAATCAATTTCTTTTGCTTCCAAAAGTTTTGAAGCAAATCTTTTGATCCGCAGCATGAGGTCTTCTATTGAATCATTGCGGGGATTGATGCTCCATACAATGTCATCCATTTTCTCCATTAAAGAAACCGAACTCTGTTTTATCTCCTGCATCATATTTCCTGATTGATGCTGATCTTTTTCCCTGGCGGCTATATCACTTAAAATGGAAATAGAACTAAGTGTTGATCCAATATCATCATGAAGATCTGTTGAAATACGGCTACGCAACCTTTCCAGTTTCAACGCTTGTTCTACACGGTAGCGATAAATAAAAAAGAACAAGGCAGATACAAGAAAAATTATGGCGCTGATAAACCACCATGTTTTCCAGAAAGGTTGGGGAATAATAAAGCTGAAAACGGCGGCCTGGGGGCTCCAGCTACCAACGGAATTGCGTGCTTCTGCTTTAAAAGTATAATGTCCGGCCGGTAAATTGTACGTAACAAAATTTCTTGTCCCTGAATACGTCCAGTCTGGGTCCTGTCCCTCGAGTCTATACCTGTATTGAAGTGGGGCATCATCCCCTAGATCTATACCGGCAAATTCAAATGCAAGAGTTGTGTTACCGCCCGCTAATTTTTTATATGCTATGGAAACATATGTCGGTAATGTGCTATCCATTTTTCCATTGATGGAAAACTCGGTGATAAAAACTTTCGGTGCATTAAGTTGTGTTTTTTCAGTTTTTGGAAAATATTCAATCAATCCCGTTTCTGTTCCGATCCATATTTTTTCATTGTCAGTATAAATCGTCGTTGCAGCATCAGCTATGTCTTCGTTAAATAAATTCAGCTTCCTGATAAATGGTTGATCATAGGAACCCGATAAAATATTCACCCCTCTATTGGTGGCCATATAGATGGTACCATGTTGATCGGCCGCAATAGATCTAACCCAGTTGGCAGAAAGCCCAGTAGCCGTGGTGAAATGCCAGGTTTTATTTTTATTAGTGGCTGAAATAATAAAAACTCCGTTTGTGCGGGTGCCAAATAAAATATTCCCCATGCTATCCGTATAAGAACAGCGTATTCTCAGATCATTATAACCTGTTTCTGCAGCGTACCGGTCTACCAATTTTGCATTATTACCATCAAGCAAATATTTGCGAATACCCGAGCCGCGATAACCAATCCACAGACTGCTCTTTTTATCTTTATAAATAGCATCAATGAAATCGGGGAGAAGAGGTTCTACTAATATTTCCTGCAAACTATCATGTTCTAATTTAAAAACTCTGCCATTTTCAGTCGTGAGCCACAACGATCCTTCTTCATCTTCATAAAATTTTGTAGTTGCCAGTGCATGTTTTAGGATGATCCGGTTGTTTTCGATTTGAAGTATGCCGGCGGCGGTTCCGGCCATTAGATCATTTTGTTTAGTTCTATGAAGCCATGCTACATAACCGATCCTGGTATTATTGACGAAGCGATAGTCTCTGAAATCGTTATTAATTTTTTGTCCGAGGCCATCGTATGTTGCTAACCAGGTTTGATCTTTTTCATCATTGGCAATCATAGTAAGCATTGAATGGGTAGGTCCTTTGCTTAGATCGTAAAAGAAAGAGTTTTCACTTCCCATTTTGCTAAGGCCACGTCCCGTACAGATCCACATTATATTTTCCTGGTCAAAATAAATTCTTCCAGGGTAAGCCGGTAACCCATTGCTGATGTCAATATTTCGCAATTGATCATCCTTTAGCTGGTATAATTTGTCAGATGATATCCATAATTCTCCTGTTTGATCATTGCGGGTTATAGATGATATGGGTTTTTCTTTAAAAAATATTTTAGTTGTTTTACCGGTAATTACCTGGTCAGGATTATCAAATAATACCAAACCTTTTTCAGTGGCTACCCATAATCGATCATTTTTCTCTACGAGCATCCTGTGGACCTCGAAATCTCCCAATGACCTGCCGGCAAATTTCCATTTGCCTTTTTCGTTTTTGTAAATAAAAATTCCTTTGGAACATCCAAAAAACAGCCAACGATCTTTTACATACCCGATTGAATTAAATTGAATGTGCATGTCCCTATTGGCAGTATCAAATATGGAAAAGGTTTTTCCATCAAACCTAAAAATATTCTGATCAGTGGCAATGAGGTAGCTATTACTTTCCAGTTCTACCATATCAAATACATTATTGGAATTGGCTGCGATGTTTGGATTAAGTAAAAAGTTGGTGAATGTAAAATCCTTATACTTATATAAACCATTGTAAAAGCTCAGCACCCAAATGTTTTTTTGACTATCCTTAAAAAAATTAGTGATGTATAGTTGTCCGCTTAGTGTTCTAATAGGAGGTTCTGTGAACCGGTTTCCGTCAAACCAGTTGATGCCAAAAGGAGTTCCTATCCACAATAACCCCAGGTCATCCCGAGTAACCGCAGTTACCTGGTTATTGATCAATCCATCTTTTGTTGAATATGTTTTAAACGGTAAGAGTTGTGCAGTCGCCTGATTGAACAAAAGGGCAGGTATTAAAAAATATTTCAGGTACTGCGACATAGTCTTTCTGAAATTTAGTCAAGATTTTGGAAAGAGACTATATTCTTGGCTTCCATGGAATTTCTTCGATCTTTAATTCATGTGCGGAGAATCTTGCCAACACAAACAAGTAGTCACTAAGCCGGTTCAGGTATTTGATAATAAGAGGTTCAACTTCCATTTCTTTTTTTTGCATCCGTACACAACAACGTTCGGCCCGGCGACAAACACATCTTGCAATATGAAGTGTCGACACTGCAATATGACCGCCGGGAAGAATAAAGGATTTCATCACGGCTAACACTTCATTCATTTTATCAATTTCTTTTTCCAATAACTCCACATCGGCTTCGTGCAGATCAGGGATCTTCAATTTTGATTCTTTATCAGGATCGCAGGCGAGTGCAGAACCGATGGTAAAAAGCCTGTCCTGAATTTCTGCAAGCACATTATTTACACTATGTGATTTTAAATGATCAAGGCACAAACCGACATAAGAATTTAATTCATCCACTGTGCCATAAGCTTCAATTCTCAGGTCTGATTTAAAAACTTTTGTACCACCAATAAGCGAGGTTTTTCCTTTATCTCCTGTTTTAGTATAAATCTTCATTGACATATTAATAATGAATATTCTGCGGAATTATTGGTGTGCATACATACCCATCTTCTCATTTTTTTTATCTGTTTCAATGAGACCATCACGAAGTCTTACGATGCGATGAGCATGATTGGCAATATCTTCTTCGTGGGTTACCAGCACAATTGTATTTCCATTGGCGTGTATCTTGTTAAATATCTCCATGATCTCGTAAGATGTTTTTGTATCAAGATTACCCGTTGGTTCATCTGCAAGAATGATGGATGGATCATTTACTAATGCCCTTGCTATGGCCACCCGCTGGCATTGGCCACCACTCAACTCATTTGGTTTATGATGACTGCGGTCAGAAAGGTTTACCAGGTCCATTACATGTTTTGCTTTATCAGTACGTATTCTTTTTCCCATGCCCGCATATACTAATGGTAAAGCAACATTTTCCAATGCCGTTAATCTTGGTAATAAATTAAATTGCTGAAAAACAAATCCAATTTCTTTATTTCTTATGTCGGCAAGCCTGTTGTCCTCCGTTTTGCTAATATCATGTCCATTTAAAATATAGGTACCTGCAGTAGGCGTATCCAAGCAACCTATTATATTCATTAATGTGCTTTTACCTGAACCTGAAGGACCCATCAGCGCCACATATTCATTGCGGTTAATATCTAGACTGATACCTTTTAATACCTGCAATTCCATTTTGCCCATGAAATAGCTTTTCTTTATCTGATCCAGGTGTATTACGCTGTTCATATGCTGATGTTACTGATTATTTTTTTATCACCTTAGTTACTTTAAAAAATTTATCATCATGAGCCGGTGCATTTCTTAATGCTTCTTCACGGCTGACCGAGCCTTTTATTTCGTCTTCTCTTAATATATTTAAATTAGCAGACATATGCAGCAATGGCTCTGTTCCTTCAAGATCGAGCTCATCAAGTTTTTCTACAAAACTTATCATTCGCTGGAGGTCATTTTTGATCGCTTCTTTGTCTTCAGCATTAAATTCCAGCCTCGACAAATGAGCAAGCTTATCGACCAACGCATTGGTTACTTCCATAAAACAAATATAGTTTATCGTTTTTGGTTTATGGTTTATCGTCAAAGGATTTTACCACTCTTTGATGGGTGGTTCTGAGAGGATGAGAAGCGATAAAGGGGCGACTATAAACGATAAACTCTCCCTATCTTCGCCGGCGCATGAACAAAAAGAAAGAGATCGTAATGAGTGGCATCCGGCCCACAGGGTTTTTGCACCTTGGAAATTATTTTGGTGCGTTAAAAAATTATGTGCGGATGCAGGATGAATACGAGTGTTTTTTCATGGTAGCGGATCTCCATTCCTTAACTACACATCCTGATACAAAAGAACTCAAACAAAATGTTCACAGGGTGCTGGCTGAGAATATTGCCTGTGGAATTGACCCCGATAAAGCAGCCCTGTACTGTCAAAGTCATGTTTATGAAACCAGTGAACTGTACCTTTATCTGAACATGTTGGCTTACAAGGGTGAACTTGAAAAAACAACTACTTTCAAGGATAAGGTAAGATTACAACCAGACAATAGTAATGCGGGATTGCTGACTTATCCCGTTCTGCAAACAGCAGATATTATTTTACATCGTGCTTCACTGGTACCGGTTGGAAAAGACCAGGAACAGCATCTTGAAATGGCCCGCAATTTTGTAAACCGATTTAATCATCGTTATGGAGAGATTTTTCCTGAGCCACGTGCATTTAATTATGGGGCTGAATTAGTGAAAGTGCCAAGTCTTGACGGTTCGGGAAAGATGAGCAAAAGTGAAAATCAATATGCTACGCTTTATCTTGCCGATGATGATGACGTAATCAGGAAAAAGGTGATGCGGGCAAAAACTGATAGCGGACCTACGGAAGCAAATTCTTCCAAACCCGATTATATTGAAAATATTTTCCTGTTGATGAAATTGGTGAGTAAAGAAGACACTATAAAAAAATTCAACCAGGATTATAATAATTGTACCATCCGTTACGGGGATATGAAAAAACAGTTAGCCGAGGACATGGTGAAATTTATTTCACCGATAAGAGAAAAAGTAAATTCCATTCTCGGAAATGAAACCTATTTGCAGCAGGTGATGGAACAGGGCGCCGAAAAGGCTCGTAAAAGTGCGAAAGCTACAATGGAACTTGTAAGAGAAGCAATGGGGCTAAAATATTTTACCCCCACCCCCAAAGGGGAGTAAAGAAATAGACAATATTCACGTAAGAATAGAAAAGATTATTTATTTTCAGTTTATCGAATAATTATCAACTCCAAAACTAAATGCTCCGCGCAGACGGAAACAGGGGTATGGCAAAATCAAAAACTAAACCTAAACATATTGCAATTGCCGGCAACATTGGTGCAGGGAAGACTACGTTGACTGAATTGCTGAGTAAGCATTACAAGTGGATCCCTCAATTTGAAGATGTCGATCACAATCCCTATCTCTATGATTTTTATGAAGACATGCCTCGTTGGAGCTTTAACCTGCAGATCTATTTTTTAAATAGTCGTTTGTCGCAGTTAGTAGATATTCAAAAAGGGAGTGAGACCGTTATCCAGGACAGAACAATTTATGAAGATGCTCACATATTTGCTCCTAACCTTCATGAAATGGGCCTGATGAGTAAAAGAGATTTTGATAACTATTTCCAGTTTTTCCAAACGCTAAAACAAATGGTAAAACCACCCGACCTGCTTATTTACTTAAAGGCATCTGTTCCAACGTTGGTAGGACAAATTCAAAAACGTGGACGGGAATATGAAGAAAACATAAGGCTTGATTATTTGAAACGATTAAATGAATTCTACAATAAATGGATCGATGCTTATAAAGAAGGGCCGCTGCTGGTGGTTGATATTGACAAAAACAAATTCCCTGAGAACGAGGAGCACCTCGGAGAAATAATCCGCAGGGTTGATAGCCAGATATATGGATTGTTCTGACATTCTTCCCGGGAACCCCAAAAATTAACAATTGCTGTTCATTAAGAGTTAGATTATAAAATACCTTTACGGACACTTCTTATTTTTAATTGTATGAACAGGATATTTTTAATAGTCGTTTTATTTATCAGCTCAACTTGCTTTTCTCAAAAATCATTGAGAGATTCCCTTTTTAGTGGAAAGCTGAAGGCTGATTCTGCATTGGTGGCAAAAAGCAAGGTCGTAAAAGACTCAACAAAAAAAACTGAAATTGACCCTGTAACCGGTAAGACTGAAGTTGATCCGGCGATAACGCCAATTAGTCCCGAAAAAACTGAATTGAAATATTCAGATAATAACAGGACCTGGAAAAAATTTGTTGATGAACATACTAAGATCATCAACACCCAAATGCTGACCACAAAGAAGATCAAGAAAGGTGATTATACTGTAACACTGGAATATGAAATTGGAACAGATGGTGTAGTAACCACTAAAAATATAATCTGCGATCCCAAAAGTGAAACTCTTGTGAATATGATCCAGGAAACGATGATGTCAAATGCGCCTAAATTAGCTCCCCAGGTCGTCAATGGATCACCACGAAAATCGGGTAAAAGACAGATACTTATTTTTACAAAAGAGAAGAACTAATCTTACTTTTCTATTTTCATTTTATGGAAGTTTATTTAATAGGCATTTGTACATAAACTTTGTTTATGAAAGGAAAGCTATTCACTCCAATATTTCTTTTAGCCCCATTTATATTTCTCAAAGCACAGGATGAAATTGATGTTTTTGAAAAGGTTGAGGTAAATGCACACACAAACCAAAAGGCATGGAATGAACATATCAGGAAAAAAGCTCAATTGCCGGTGTCAGTTTCAAAGGATATTCCCGCTGGTACTTATAAAGTAAATGTTCAGTTTGTGATAGATAAACACGGAAATATCGGGCAGGTGAAACCTAAGAATGATCCGGGGTTCGGACTCGCTAAAAAAGCAGTAAGCGTTATTTCATCTTATAAAGGAACATGGCAACCAGCAAACCAATGTGGAAGAAATGTAAACACATACAAAGAGCACTCTGTTATCTTTATTATTCCAACTCAATAGCCGGACCAGGACTTGGTTTGATTTAATTCAGCTTCAATTTTCTTAAGCCATTCTTCTTGTTTTGTTTTAATACGGCTATGATCAGTTTCATCATCATATTGTTGCTGAAATTTCTCTTTTTCAGCAACTACCGACTTATAGAGGGCATCAAGGTCTTTTTGGAAGCTGCTTTTATTGAACTGGTACTCATTAACTGACTTATGAAGATTTCTTGCAAAAATTTCTGCGATATCAAAATGGCCCTGTTCATGTTTTAGTATCCATTCATTTTTTACCAACCCCCATGATTTATTTTTTTCAAACCTGCATTCGATCTCGTAGGTTACTTTTCCATTTGTGACTTTATATGAAAACCCAAGGTGAGTCGTCGTCATTGCAGCTGTATTTCCTATTTTTAAAGGCGCTGCTTTAAAATCGTCCCATGTTAGTTTCCTGTTCTCCTGCCATTTTATGTGGTCTTCTTCAAGATGAGATAAAACCAACAATGGTAAGATCAAAACCGGGAAAGCGAGGTTTTTTTTCATAAAGAAAATATAACATCAAAGTGATGAAAAAATTACAAAGGAAAATCTTAAAGGAAAACTAAATTTGTTCAGACCCAAAACAAAACCCCGGGATAACCGGGGTTGGGCAAGCAACAACAGATCGTTGTTATATTTTTGGAGCAGCGGCTAGCACTTCTTCAGAAACGCCGGCTGCATATTTTTCAAAATTCTTTATAAATAAGCCACCCAGGCGTTTTGCTCTCTCATCATAAGCATCTTTATCAGTCCAGGTATTGCGTGGATTCAGGACTTCAGTAGGAACATTCGGACAACTCGTTGGCATTGACACACCAAATACTTCATGATTTTCGAACTCCACTTTATCAAGTTTGCCTTCCAGCGCTGCAGTGATCATTGCACGGGTATAAGATAGTTTCATTCTTTTACCCACACCATATGTGCCACCGGTCCAGCCGGTATTGATCAGCCAAACGTTCACTTTATTTTCCTGCATTTTTCTCCCAAGCATCATGGCATATTTTCCCGGATGAAGCGGAAGAAATGGTGCCCCAAAGCAAGCACTAAATGTGGGTTTGGGTTCAGTAACTCCAGCTTCTGTTCCCGCTACTTTAGCCGTGTATCCACTAATGAACTGGTACATTGCTTGTCCTGGTGTGAGTTTCGAGATGGGTGGCAATACCCCAAAAGCATCACAGGTTAAGAAGAATATATTTTTTGGTAAGCCGCAAATTGAAGGTTCTTGCGCATTACCTATAAAATTTAAGGGATAAGAAACCCTTGTGTTCTCAGTAATGGATGCGTCTTCAAAATTTATTTTGTTTGTGCCGGGATAAAATTTCGTGTTTTCAACTAACGCTCCGTGACGAATTGCCTGGAAAATTTCGGGTTCCTTTTCTTCAGTCAGGTGTATACATTTAGCATAACATCCCCCTTCAAAGTTGAAAATGTTATCTGATGTCCATGCATGCTCATCATCGCCGATCAATATGCGGTTTGGATCTGCGCTAAGGGTAGTTTTACCTGTGCCACTCAATCCAAAGAAGATTGCTGCGTCACCTTCTTCTCCCATGTTTGCGCTGCAATGCATGCTAAGTACATTTTTCTCCTGTGGCAAAATATAATTCAGTATAGTGAAAATTCCTTTCTTCATTTCGCCAGTATAACCAGAGCCGGCGATCAGGATCATTTTATGTTTAAAGGAAATGAGAGAAGCATTATGTTGCCTTGTGCCACATTCTTCGGTATCAAGTTTTAATCCAGGGCAAGCTATTACATGCCACTCTGGTTTGAAGTTTTCAAGTTCCTGTTCAGTCGGTCTTAAAAACATATTGTATGCAAAAAGATTGCTCCATGGTTTTTCATTTACCACCCGAATATTCAGACGATAACGGGGGTCAGCACATGCGTAGCAATCTCTTACCCACATCTCAGGAAGTTTCTCCAGGTAATCGATCATTTTTTTATAAATGATCTGGTAATACTTTTCATCAATGGGTACATTGAATTCATTCCAATGAACTGTATGTTGAGTCACCTCGTCTTTTACAGTAAACTTATCCTTTGGGCACCTTCCCGTGAATTCCCCGGTTTGAATGACCAATGCTCCCGTATCATTGAGAACACCTTCGCCGAGCCGCAGTGTGTCAAGCACCAGGTCACCAGGGGAAGTTTGATAATGAACATTTTCGGAGAACTTTAAAACAGATTTCATCAGGTTTTTGGTGGGGAAAGAAATGGTCGGTACTGACATAGCCAAGCTTTTTATTTACGTTGACGGCAAAGGTAGGGCACAAACCCTATTCAAAACAAACAAGTGTTCGTTGCACACATTATAACGCCACGATATTAAAAATAGTGTCTGTACGAAAGTCATTGATTAATAGTACTATTGCAAAAGTGATGTATGAACATTTTTGTGCTTGAGATTTATCAACTTTTGGGGAAAACCAAAACAATACGGTAAAAGGTACTGACTATCTTTAAAAACAATTTTGTCATGAAATATCTCCCGCTCAACTCTCAAATTTTTATTCAAAACAGGCAACGGTTCATAAAAGAAATGACGCCAAATTCGATCGCTATTTTTAACAGCAATGATGAATTGCCAATGAATGCGGATGCGCTTCATAAGTTTAAGCAAAATGCAGATCTGTTTTGGTTAACCGGGGTGACGCAGGAGGACAGTATGTTGATCCTGTTTCCCGATAATCCCGAAACTAAATTTCGTGAAGTATTGGTGTTGGTTCGTCCAAATGAATTGAAAGAAAAATGGGATGGCAAAAGATTGCGTAAACAAGAAGCTACTGCAATATCCGGTATTGAAAATATTGTATGGATTGACAGCCTGGAGCCATTGTTGCAAAAGTGGATCCACTGGAGTGATAATATTTACCTGAATACAAATGAGCACGACCGCAAGGCTAATTGGGTACCTGTAAAAGATTATCGCTATGCCGAAGAGATGAAAAGGAAATATCCTTTACATAATTATAAACGCAGTGCACAAATATTGAAGAGGCTGCGTGCTATCAAGAGTCCGTTGGAAATTGAAGTAATGCAAAAAGCTATTGATATTACTGACAATACATTTCGTCGGTTACTTCAATTCATAAAACCAGGTGTGTGGGAACATGAAATAGAAGCGGAAATATTTCATTCGTTCCTGATGCAAAGAGCTACAGGCCCTGCGTACGGCAGTATTATCGCCAGCGGCGACAGGGCAAGAACACTTCATTATGTTTCCAATAACCAGGAATGTAAGAATGGGGAAATGATACTGATGGATTTTGGTGCGGAATATGGTGGATATAATGCTGATCTTACAAGAACGATTCCGGTAAACGGAAAATTCACGGCAAGACAGAAGAAGATATATAATATGTGCCTTGATCTCCATAATCGCTGCAAGGAAATGTTGCGACCTGGCATTTCTATCATGACATATCATGAGAAAGCGGGAGATGTCGCCACAGAACTATTTTTGAAAGGTGGCTTACTAAAAAAATCAGAGGTGAAAAATGAGGATCCTGAGAACAGGGCCTACCGTAAATATCTCTATCATGGTATCTCACACCATCTTGGGGTGGATGTACATGATCTCGGTACAATGACGGAGCCCATTAAACCAGGAATGGTGTTTACGGTTGAACCCGGTATTTACATTGAAGAAGAAGGAATGGGAATACGAATTGAGAATAATGTATGGGTTACAAGACAAGGCAATAAAGATTTGATGAAAAATATTCCAATAACCGTTGAAGAGATAGAAAGTTTAATGAGATAATCTGCTGATTGAATAATGTGCTAATAAAAGAGCATTATATTGCATTAGCACATCAGCATATTAGCTAATTGACAAATACATGAAAAATATCCCCAACCTCTTTACATTACTGAACCTTTTTCTTGGTGCCACTGCGATTATCTTTATTTTGCAAACCGGCCAAACCATTGCGTTCATAGATAATGAAGGATATACGCAGGTTGATTTGCCCGAAAAGATCACATGGGGAGCTGCTCTTATCTTTTGCGCCGCCGTTGTTGATTTTCTTGATGGATTTCTTGCCCGTCTTTTTAAGGCAACTTCTCCCATGGGCAAACAACTTGACTCTCTTTCAGATGTTGTAAGTTTTGGTGTCGCTCCGGGATTGATCATTTATCAGCTCTTAAGAATAAGTTATGCAAAAGAAGAAGGCGGATTGGATGTTTCGATCGCATTTCTTTTGCCGGCTTTAATAATTCCTTGTGCGGCGGCCTGGCGACTCGCAAAATTTAATCTGGATGAAGAACAGCAATTCTTTTTTAAAGGATTGCCAACACCAGCAGCCGGACTCTTCGTTGCATCATTACCATTGATAATCTGGTTCCCATCGGTAAATATTACCGATTTTATTATCAATAAGTGGATACTTTATTTAATAATAATTGTTCTCTCTTTTTTAATGGTTAGTAATTTGCCATTAATGAGCCTAAAGTTTAAAGACTATAGTTTTAAAAATAACTTACCAAAATATTTACTGCTGATAATTGGAATTGCTGCTGCTGTTTTATTGAAATGGCTGGCCGTTCCAATAGTACTGGTAGCCTATGTTATAGTATCTTTGATCTTCAAAAATAAACCAGCATGACTTATACAGTTCAAATAAAGGTAATGCCATTAAAAGAGTTGTTGGATCCACAGGGAAAGGCGGTGATGGGTGGCCTTCAGAATCTTGGGTTAAGTGGCGTTGAGGATGTAAGAGTTGGAAAAAATATAACACTGCAATTAAATGCCGCCTCGCCAGAACAAGCGAAGCAATTAGCAGAAGAAGCCAGTAAAAAATTGCTTGCAAACCCCGTGATGGAATATTTTGAAGTGTCAGTAAATTAGTTGGTGTGAAAATTTGAAGATTTGGAAATTGTGTCTTTCAGGATTTTTCATTTTCAAATTTGCACATGTCCAAATTTTCAAATTCATGCTTTATATCGTTCCTACGCCAATCGGTAATCTAAAAGATATAACTATCAGGGCATTGGATGTTTTGAAAGAAGTAGATCTCATTCTTGCAGAAGACACACGAACCACTTCCTATTTATTAAATCATTACCAGGTAACAAAGCCAATTTCACCTTACCATCAGCATAATGAACATAAAGTGCTGCAACATTTAGTTGATCAATTGATAGCAGGAAAGAATATGGCCTTAGTAACTGATGCCGGCACGCCTGGCATTTCAGACCCTGCATTTTTATTAATAAGAGAATGTATCAAGAATGATATAAGAACGGAATGTCTCCCGGGAGCAACTGCTTTTGTGCCTGCACTTGTAAATAGCGGCATCCCATCGAACAGGTTTTTATTTGAAGGATTTCTTCCATTAAAAAAAGGCAGGCAATCACTTTTAAGATCATTAGTTGAGGAAGAACGAACAATGATCTTTTATGAATCGCCTGTGCGGCTTGTAAAAACACTGGAAGAATTCATTCAATTTCTTGGTGAAGAAAGGCAATGTTGTGTCAGCCGGGAACTCTCTAAAATGTTTGAAGAAAACAAGAGAGGAACATTAAAAGACGTATGTGAATACTTCAAACAAAAATCCGTAAAGGGTGAGATCGTAATTATTGTACAGGGCAAAGGTTAATGCCACAAAGTTTTTCATCTTAGCTATAGCTGCGCCTGCACTGAAATATTCCTGGTAAGATATTTTTGTTAATTACCACTAAAGTGGTATTGGCCGGTATTAACCTTAGGGTGTATATTCGATTTCCACTTATCCGGAATATTTAGAAAACATTTAAGGCAATGATAGTAGTGCATTCTATAATTTGTATAAGCACTGCTTATGATCAAGGAAGCACTTGGATTTGTTGAAAAAGAGCTAAAGAATTATCTCTCTATCAAACTTAATTCCGGAAGTGAGGAAATTATAAAGGTGGGTAATATTGTGAAGGTGCTGGATGGTGATGGGGATACTTCAACAAATGCCGCGCGGGCATTGATCTCAATTGTAAACATCGAAGAAGATCGTCTTTCAAAATCTCCTGATAATTTTCGGAAGATCGACGACAAGATAATTTATAAGAACCCAAGGATATATCTTAATCTATATCTCTTAATAGCAGCCAAACAGACCGATTACAGTGAAGCTTTAAAAGTGCTTTCATTCGTAATACAGTTTTTCCAGCACAAGTTTGTTTTTGATACACAGAACAGCCCGTTGCTTGATCCAAAGATCGAGCGGCTTGTTCTTGACCTCCATACATTAAATTTTGAACAAATGAATCATTTATGGGGCATACTTGGCGGAAAGTACGTACCCAGTGTGTTGTATAAGATGCGGGTGGTGGGTATTGAAGAAGAAGCAGAAGATTCGATTGGCGAACCAATATTGGAAATCGGGATAAATGCAATCGGCAAAACACAAGTATCATGACGTCAGCCTATAAAATTTTATTCACCGTCACTCTCAGGCATGACTATTATATTAATAGAGCATGTAATGATTTTACAATTGTGCCTGCACCAGATTGTATTGAATTATTGAATCAGTATCGCCTGATATTCCGGCAAGCTGGAAATAAACTTATCATTCTTACACCGGCTCAAAACGGGAAACCTTTGTCTGAGCTTTCGCCAAATATTGTATTTCGGTTTTATCTCTTTTGTGAGAACGTTTATTTTACTCATTTCACTAATTGGGACCAGGATGATTACAAGGATAAAAAATTTTATGCGACTAATCAGAACAATAATTTTTCAGAAGCAAGTCGTTATCTCACAACGCCTATCGCTGATTACGATGAAGAAGTAGTTTATCAACAGGGCAACCTGGTAGTGAATGCAGACGGCGAGGTCAATGAATGTCTGCAGGCAAATCCAGCAGGCGCAAACAGCAAACCATTAACCGATAAAAATTTTTGGAAAAGGCTTGCAGACAATAAAACACAGTATGCCACAACTGATGACTTAATTGATTTTACAAAAGATCTATTGCCCCTTGTAACAATTCCAGGAGCCAAAATAAAAGTAGAAGGGTTTGACAATACAAAAGAAGATTTTAAAAGAATCGTTCTCGATCATACTGTTGGGCAAACCACCAATATGAGCGATACAATAAAAATCTTTTCAGGTCTGGCGGCAGGCCGATACAAATTGACGATAAACGGGAAAGAGAAATTAGTTTACTATGATCCTCATTCAGGGGCAAAGAAGGCATGGGGAATAATCGACATCCATCATGAAGGTGATCTTCCAAAAGAAATGCAGATACTGGACGGAGGTAAATTACCATCTGATAAGACTGATGAAACGAAACTGACGCCGCGAGATTTTGTTATTCATTTCCGCAACCGGTCCGTTTTATGGAAATATAATCTGAGACTCATGAAAGACAATTATTCGATCAGTGACAGCTCAGCACATAAAATCTTATTTGAAAAGAAAGACTCGGCATTCGTGTCAAAGGAACCAGTGCCATTATCCGAAGAACCAATAAAGACGTTGACGTTAAAAAAAGATAATTCAGCAGTGATCGATGTATTAAAGAATCCCGTGATTTATAAACTGGGGGCAATAGATAAAGTTGATCCGTTTGATCCCGAAAAGAAGAAAGTGATACGATACCTGTGTAGTGAAATGTATCTAACAATTTAAACAATATAAAAACCAATTATCATGGCTACATCGTACAAAACTCCCGGAGTTTACATTGAAGAGATTGCGAAGTTTCCACCTTCTGTAGCTGAAGTGGAGACTGCAATTCCTGTTTTTGTGGGCCATACCCGGATGGCAGACCGGATAATCCCGGATGATCTAAGGCAAAAGCCAATTCGCATCACTTCCTTTCTCGAGTATGAAACGTATTACGGTGATGCATTTTACCAGGAGATAAGTGTTGTTGTCGATAGCAATGATAGCCCGGTAATAGCAAAGCCAATAGAGGCGACACCGTACTTAATGTATCATGCTGTTCGGAATTACTTTGATAACGGCGGCGGCCCTTGTTATATATTTTCAGTAGCTGCTTATCCATCAGGTGGCGCGGCTCCGTCTGCAGACTTATATGATGATAGCAAAGCCTTTTCAGCGTTGACGCAAATAAAAAAGATAGATGAGATCACGTTGATGGTATTTCCGGATCTCGCTGCATTAAAGAGCACAGATAAATATTATGACATCTATAAAAAATCATTGTTGCAATGCGGCGATCTGAAAGATCGTTTTACGATAGTGGACGTGATTCCTGCCTATCTCGATGAAGAAGATAAAGCGAAAGGCCTTGATCTTGATAAAAGCATTGACACACTCAGATCAAAGATCGGTACGTCGGAACTTAAGTATGGCGCGGCTTATTTTCCTTACCTCAAAACGACCTATAACTATCGTTATGAAAATAGCAATGTCAGGTTCAATCATAAAGAAGGTACGGCAGATGGCGAATTGGAAGGGTTAAGTTACGATGATGTTTTGCTGTTTATAAATGCCGCACAATTGAGTGATGTCATCAAAACAGCAATGGAGGAAGTAACGAAAGATAATAAAGCCGATAAGATCAGTTTAATCGAAAGATCGTGGGAGAATCTTCAATTTTATATGGTGGACGAAAATAAAAAGCCCATTGAAAGTGTGATAAAGCCTATACAGGATGATGTCGATAAAGTAGTGAAAGAAGTTACAGATACTGATAAATTAACAGACCCAACTAAAAAGGCTTTGAACGACGAGATCAAAAAGTTTATTGACGGAGTTAATAAAGATAAAATTCAGAAGAATGCAAAAAATGCCACTGTCAATTCGAACACAACCGAAAAGAATAAATCACTCCTGGGCGACACGGTAAACCCAGCATTCCAGGCCAAAGTGGCGGAGGTTATTGGTAAGCTTTATGTTGAACTTCCACCTTCAGCCGCAATGGCTGGTGTCTATGCTTATGTAGACAGGACAAGAGGAGTGTGGAAAGCTCCGGCAAATGTTACGGTTCAATCAGTGATTGAGCCTGTGTTTAAAGTGAGTGATGCAGAACAAACTGATCTGAATGTATCCACAACCGGCAAATCCATAAATGTGATACGCACATTTACTGGCAGGGGTGTACAGGTATGGGGTGCAAGAACACTTGCGGGTAATGATAATGAATGGAGATATATTTCTGTTCGTCGTTTCTTTAATATGGTGGAAGAATCAGTAAAAAAAGCATCGGAGCCATTTGTATTTGAGCCTAATGATGCAAATACCTGGGTAAAAGTAAAGGGAATGATCGAAAACTTTCTGATCCTTCAATGGCGGGCTGGTGCATTAGCTGGTGCCAAACCTGAGCAAGCTTTTTATGTAGCAGTAGGACTTAACCAAACAATGACAGCATTGGATATTCTGGAAGGAAGAATGATCGTTGAAATTGGAATGGCAGTTGTAAGACCTGCGGAGTTTATTATTCTTCGTTTCTCACATAAAATGCAGGAATCATAATTCCATTAGCAAAAAGCAATAGACAAAAAGATTTTTCAAATTTTAAATCATTATTATGGCAACATACCCACTTCCAAAATTTCATTACCAGGTTCAATGGGGAGGTTCACGCCTCGGGTTCACAGAAGTAACCGGGCTTAGCGTAGAAAATGAATTGATCGAATACCGGGAAGGAAATAGTCCTGAGTATTCAAAAGTTAAAATGCCTGGGATGCAGAAATACGGCAACATTACGTTAAAGCGTGGCACTTTTAAATCGGACAATGAGTTTTTCAAATGGTGGAATACAAAGTCACTTGGTAAAATAGAACGTCGTGACCTTACAGTAAGCCTGCTGAATGAAAATCATGAACCGGTTATCGTTTGGAAAGTAAAAAACGCATGGCCCGTAAAACTTCAATCGGCTGACCTGAAAAGTGATGCGAATGAGGTGGCAATAGAAACCCTTGAGCTGGCTCATGAAGGTTTAGTGATCGAAGCAGTTTAATTTATTCCATGGCAACTTATCCTCCCGTTGGTTTTCATTTTAATGTCCAGTTCCAGTTTCCGGGCACTCCTGTTAATATAGGTTTCCAGGATGTGTCCGGGATCAGCGTTGACCTGGAAACGGAAAGTATAACTGAGGGTGGTGAAAATCGCTTTACGTACAAACTACCTATCAGGTCTACCTATCCCAATCTTGTTCTAAAAAGAGGATTTGTAACAAATGAAGTGCTGGATAAATGGTGCAGTAATGCAATCGATAACTTAGAAATAGTACCAATACCAGTTGTGGTGTCATTACTGAACGAAAATCATGAACCGTTAAAGAGTTATGCTTTTATAAATGCGTATCCGCTCAAATGGTCAATTTCAAATTTTAATGCCGAGACAAGCAGTCTAGTTATTGAGACCATCGAACTGTATTATCAATTTTTCAGAAAACTGTAAATTTTTATGCCGGTTATAATTAAAGAATTATTGATCAAAGCCACTGTTACTGATTCACAGGGTAAAGAAGAAAGCACGGCATCTTCCGCCCCACCAATGAGCAATGAAGAAAAGGAATCGTTGGTTGCAGCTTGCGTGCAACAGGTGCTTGAAATATTCGATAAGAAAAAAGAAAGATAAAACAATGTATGAGCTTACTAAAGATGACAATATTGTCTTTTGATAAATCCGGCGCTAAACAATTGACAGCTTTACCGCGGGTTTATACCGTAATGTTTAACCCTACTTCATATAAACTTGAGTATAAAGTAAACTATGATACCAATCAACCTGACGGATCGGATGGAAAATCGGCGCCGGTAAAAAATATAGAGCCGCAACAATACAGTTTTGATTTTTTAGTTGATGGCACCGGCGCTGCAGGTTATAAAAGAGACGTGTTGCTGGATGTGGAATCGTTTAAAAAGACAGTGGGCTATGATAAAAACATCGGGAATGGAAAAGGCTCGGTTCGCTACCTGATATTGTTATGGGGAAGTATGATGCTGAAATGTTCAATAGAATCGATATCAGTGAATTTCACCTTGTTTAATGCAGCTGGTATTCCGTTAAGAGCAACTATTTCTGCAACGTTTAAGGAACGCAAGGATGAACCTGACGATTTTACAAACGACGCGGATAAATTTTTTGAAAGTGATCCTGTAAAGGACGGTCTAAGCGTTGCCAATATTGCTTTTCAATCATTCAACTCAATATCGCAAACTGTGGCGATCGCTGAAGCCAATGATCTGAATAGCATTAGAGAAAAAGTAACAGCATCAAGTATAAAACTGCCATAAGAAATGCCGGATCTATTGACAGATACAGCAACAGATGTTACCAATTACGAGATAGTTCTCGGGAGTAAGACTATTTCACCGGCCAGCGGTGTATTGTCGGTTGTAATTCATAAAGGATTTAACCGCGTTGCTTCTGCTGAAATAGTTTTTACAGATGCCAATCATGAAGATGAAGAATTTCCGTGGAGCAATAAAGATTTTACAAAACCCGGGACGGATGTAGAAATAAAAGCTGGTTACCACGATGATTCGGAATCTGTTTTTAAAGGCATTATCGTAAGACAACATTTGCGGATAAATAAAAAAAGTACAGTGCTGATCATTGAGTGTAAAGACAAGGCGGTGAAAATGGTCACCACAAGAAAGTCGGCCTATTATGCTGATATAAAGGATAGCGATGTATGGACACAATTAATTGGTGATGCAGGTCTGACAGCAGATGCGGCGGCCACAACTATTCAGCATAAGGAGTTGGTGCAATACAACTGTAGTGATTGGGATTTTATAGTTGCACGAGCGGAAATGAATGGAATGGTTGTAGTGAATTCGGATGCCACCATCAAAGTGATGAAACCAACCGCGGCAGGTGTGCCTGTAATTTCAGCCAAGTATCCTTCTAATATATTCGAGTTTGATGCGGACATGGATGCCCGTACCCAGCACAAACAAGTAAAAGCTAGAACATGGAATGCTGCTGACCAGGAAATAATTGAAGAAACAAGCACTGAACCCTCCTTAGTATTAAATGGCGATATAACAGGAACAGATCTTGCCAATGCAGTTGCAGAAGATGATTACGAAGTATTTCATTCGGGTCACATTATGCAGGATGAATTGAAAACATGGGCAGATGCAAAACTTATTAAGAGCAGAATGTCAAAAATAAGAGGCCGCGTAAAAATACAGGGGAATGGAAATGTGAGTCCCGGTGATATAGTAGCATTAGAGGGAGTAGGTGCAAGGTTTGCCGGCAATGTGATGGCGGTTGCCGTCCGGCATGAGATCTTAAAAGGTAATTGGTACACCGATATACAATTTGGGCAAAGCCCTGCATGGTATGCAATCGAAATGGAAATTGATGATAAGCCGGCAGCTTCCATGATGCCGGTGATCCATGGATTACAAATTGGAATTGTAACAGCGCTGGAAAATGATCCGGAGAGTGAATTCAGAATTAAAGTAAAGGTGCCGGTAATAAATAAAGATGATGAAGGTGTTTGGTCACGATTGGCTACTCCTGATGCTGGTAATGATAGAGGGATAGTAATACGGCCTGAAGTTGGAGATGAAGTGATAATTGGTTTTATAAATGATGATCCCAGGGATGCTGTTGTACTAGGTTGCCTGCACAGCAGTAAGAATGCGGCGCCCATCGAAGCAAAAGATGATAATCATCAGAAAGGCTGGGTAACAAGAAGTGAGATGAAAATAATATTGGATGACGAGAAAAAATCAATACTGGTTACGACACCTGCAGAAAATAAGATCCAGTTAAGTGAAGACGATAAATCAATTCTTATACAGGATCAGAATGGAAATAAAATTCAAATGAACAGCGATGGCATTTCGATCGAAAGCTGTAAGGATGTAAAGATCAAAGCGACAGGTGATATAAAACTGGAAGGAATAAATATTGAATCAAAAGCAAGTGCTGGTTTCAAAGCGCAGGGTTCCGCTTCTGCAGAATTGAGCAGTAGCGCTACGACAACAGTAAAAGGAAGCATGGTGATGATAAATTAGTGAATTGTGAATGGTCAATGGTGAATAGTATTACGGCACGTACAAGTGAGCAATTTGCGTGTTGAAGCAGCAAATTGGAAACAACAGGCGATGATCAGAATTACAAAGGCCTGGAAAAAAATAAAATAATTAAATAATGCCACCTGCAGCAAGAGTTGGAGATAGTACAGCACATGGAGGAACAGTAATGGGTCCCGGTATCAGTAATGTAATGATCGGCGGAATGCCTGCAGCCGTTGTAGGGGATATGCATGTGTGTGCAATTGTGCCGACGCCGGCAACACCGCATCCCACAACTACTCCCTTTACCGCGGGCAGCTCGAGTGTAATGGTTAGCGGGAGACCCTTGCTGCGGGTAGGTGATATAGCTGTATGTGGTGCAAGCATAGTCATTGGCGCAACAAACGTAATGGCAGGATAAAACAAAAATTATGTCAAAAGAAAACCTTTCATTGATCGGAAGAGGCTGGGCTTTTCCCCCGTCATTTACATTGGGTGGCGCTCAACTGGAAATGACATCGGGGATAAAAGATATTGAGCAAAGCATTCACATTTTACTTTCCACCACATTGCAGGAAAGAGTGATGCAGCCGACATACGGATGTAATCTTGATACAATGTTGTTTGAAAGCATGAATGAACATTTTAAAACTTACCTGAAGCATTTGGTAAAATCTGCCATAATGTATCACGAGGCCAGAATAAAAGCAGATAAAATAGAAGTGGAAATGGATCAGGCAATCGAAGGGCGGTTGCTGATCATAATTGATTATACAATACGCTCCACCAATTCAAAATTTAATTATGTGTATCCATTTTACCTGAAGTATTGAAATGGGAAAGCAGTTATATGATATAAGAAATTATCCACGCAACGCCGGCACATCGCAGCCCGGCAGGTACAACGATCAATTGATGGGTGAGAAAGTATCCATCATTGAACATAACATAGCTGATTATATTGTTTTTGCTCAGAAATTATCGGCCTACCTGAAATATTATAATGAGAAAAACGAACCAGCCGGTAGTTGGCAAAATTTTTTGAGGGATGATGTTTCGTATCATCTTGCGGTAATTGCTGCTGATAAACCAGCTCATTGGGAAAATGCGTGGCGTGAATTGACCGAAAATATAGAGGGAACAGGTGCAACAGCACAAAAGGAAAATAAAAAATATTTTACATGGCGGTTTGATTTTTTGTATTCACTAACCGGCCGATTGATCGACGCTTCCATTTATAGCAAACAATTTGTACCATGGCAAAATGATCTGAAAGCATTATATACAACCGCTAACCTTGACATTATTTATGATCTCTTGCAGAAATACAATGAAGCAGCCAAAGATTTATTTATTGATGACGACAAAGCGTTTACATATAAAGACATGACGCTTAATAAGCGATCTTCGATAAACATAAATATTGAAATTTATAAGGAACAATTAACCGATATACTATTTACAGGGAATTCAGTTGCCACCGATGGAAAATTTATTTTTGCAGGTGGCAATGATGTGATCGAAGAGATAAATGCCGCGACTGAATATCTTAATGATCTTGCGGAACAGTTACTCAGGATATATACACGGGTGCATGAAATAGCTGAAATGCATTTAAAGCAAAGTCTTGTAAGCTTTGATCAACACCAGCCGCATGTGGGTTTGTTTTATACATTCCTTTTATTACTGGATGATCATAAAAAGGAAATAAATTCTTTACTGCTGAAGCATCTTGAGTATTATTATAAACAGGTATTGAATGTTAAAGCAAAGCCTTATCAACCCTCAAAAGCATATGTAACGTTTGAACTTGCTAAGAATGTAAATGAATATTTAATTAAAACAGGAAGCCTGCTGAGTGCAGGTAAGGATGCAACGTCAAAAGAGATTTATTTTAGAACACAGCAAGACATAATTGTAAATAAGACGGTACCGGGAGAAATAAGATCTTTTACAATTATTAAAAATGAGAATGATAAACAAAATGAAAGAGTGAAAGCAGGTGAACCTTTAGGAATTTTTGCTTGTTCACAGGCTGATTCTTCTGATGGTAACGGCAAACCACTGCAACCTGGTCAAAGCTGGTATCCATTCAGGATCACGTCAGGAAATGCAAATACCGATACGCAAATAGGTACTTCATTTTATTCTGCGCTGATAATTGAGACCCCACCTGTGGACAATAAATTTCAGCTCTTAATTAAATTCAAAAGCACGGGCGGGTTAAATAATCTTAAAAATTTTGTTGACAATTATTGCATTTTAAAGATAATTACTGAAAAAGATCCACTGGTTTGTACCCTTGATAATTCAAGTTTTGTAAATAATCAACGGCTTTTAACCATTGATTTTACAATACCTGCCAAAACAAAAATCAAAAAGCAGGAGCCAAACGTTAGCATCTTATTTGGAAGAAAAAGTCAGCAAGTAATTAATGAGGATTTTTTCAGTAATATAAATGCTTTGCAGGCTGCAGATGTTGAAACGTTTTCAATAAGACTGATGGCCCAATCAATACAGGTCGCTAAAGCAGAAACGGTATTGGGAATGACAGACCTTTCGGCTTCATTCCCTGCATTTGGAGGAGTTCCTAAAAGTGGAAGCTGGTTTAGGATCATCGAGCCGATTTTGAAAGGCAGAGCAATTTCTAATCTGGATGTGATTATTGAATGGGCATCGACAACAGAAAGGCAATTTAATATAGGAGTGGACTATGAAAATGCGGGTGAAAAGAATTATACGATCCCGAATGATAAAGAAAAAAGCACTTTAAATATTATTGGCAATACACCAGTTATTTTCAACAGTGATCAAATAAAAATTATACTTAGAGAAGATCTCGGGCATCTGACATATGCGGAAGATATTGCGAAGGCTGGTAAAGGAAAACATAAAATATCTTTAAGAGGAAAGCCCAGCCTTACGCAATTGGATAAAAAACTTGCTTCGTTACAAACAGAAATGGCTAAAATGATGAAGCAAGGCAATAACACCATCGGGGATTTTGATATTCTACAATTGGCAATAAAAGAATTACAAGACAAAATTGATGAAGCAAAGAAGGAGCCTTTTCCAGACCCACCGTATACTCCCATCATAAAAAGCATTAACCTTCTTTGCTCAGTTACAGAAAGTATTTCTTTTAAAGACATTTATAATCAATATCCACACGGTTATAAAAAAACAGATGCAGGAAAATTTGACCTGGTACCCGCTACGCCATTTGAAGGAGAACTTTATCTTGGGTTCAGCAAGCTTCAGCAATTACAGAGTTTGAATGTGCTGGTGCAGGTTGAAGAAGGAACTGCTGATCCTACGCTTCCGAATCCAGAAGTAAACTGGGCCTTTCTTCACAAAAACACATGGTTAAATTTTGATGCCTCACAATTCAAGGATGGCACCAGGGGATTGATCCAATCGGGCATCGTCTCTTTTGTTTCACCGGGATATGATTGTACACAAAATACATTGTTACCGGCGGGCCAATTTTGGATAAGAGCTGCAATAAGGTTCAACGAATCGAATGCTGTTTGCAAAATTTTTTCAATAAATACACAGGCAGTGCTGGCACAGTTCAGCGATAACGGTAATGCTGAAGCAAGTCTTGGCAATAATTTGCCTGCAAATTCTATTACACAATTATTTCCTAAGCAGGCATCTGTCAAGAAAGTGTTACAGCCTTATGCCTCATTTGGAGGAAGGCTTGAAGAGGAAAGTAAAAATCTTTATACCAGAACAAGTGAGAGATTGCGTCACAAAAGCCGCGGTGTTACAGCGTGGGACTATGAACATATTATCGCAGAGGCATTCGCTGAAATATATAAAGTAAAAGTATTGAACCATGCCTGCCTGAAAACAAAAAACAACCAAACGCAAATTGTTTCAAAGGCAGGTGAAATGATAATCCTTGTTACAGGTAAAACAGCGGCCCAATCTTCGGTTTATAAGCCACTGGTAAGTAAATCAAAACTGACCGAGATAAGTGAATTCATTGACCAACTCAATTCCCCTTTTGCAAAAGCTCATATAATGAATCCTATGTTTGAAGAAGTAAAAGTCGATACGATCGTCACTTTCAGTGCAGATATCAAAGATGAATCTTTTTATGAGAAGAAATTAGAAGCAGATATTAAACGATTTCTATCACCCTGGGCATTTGAGGATGGAGCAGAGCCCGAATTCGGCGGTGTTATTTATCGCGCAGCACTGCTTGATTTCATTGAAGAACTTCCTTATATAGATTTTGTAGAGAAACTTGAGATTAGGCACCAGCATTCTGTGACGGGTGATATCGCTGCAGCATCATCGCCTGCTTCGGTACTCATATCTGCACCATCGCATATTATAGATGGTAAATTAAGATCAGCATCACAAACCAATTCATTGATAAACTCACCAGAATTTGCCTGCTAATAAAACCATAGTAAGGTCTTCTCCGTCTCCCACACAGGATTTTAATTACCTGCGGGAAAAAGGGCTTACCTATATTCAGCAGCTTTCCGGAAAACTATGGACAGATCATAATCTTCATGATCCCGGCATTACCATACTGGAAGTGCTTTGTTACGCACTGATGGATCTTGGTTATCGAACTGGCTTTTCAATGAATGACCTGGTAAGGGAACCAGATGGTGCTGTTACATCAAATGCGTTTCACCCCGCAAATAGAATTTTTACTTCAGGGCCAATAACTGCCAACGATTACAGGCGAATCTTAGTTGATATTAACGGAGTTAGAAATGCCTGGGTGTTTCCGGTGGATGAGAATGGAAAAACATGGGGCGAGGGCATTCCTTTGTTTGCGTATTGCAGGGATAGCGTTTTACTGCATGGCTCTCAAATCGATTCGTTAATACCCATTCCCGAAGACAGGCAACATGTAAGAGAAAATGAAGAAGTTCGTATCAAAGGGCTTTACGCAGTAAAAGTAGAATTGGATGAACATCCGCTTTATGGAGATCTGAATAGCTCTGTGGTTCCGATTAAATTCATAAAAGATCCACTTGCAGCTTCAGAAGCGGAAGTTATATTTCCTCACTGGTCTTCCGTTGATAAGGACGGGAAAGAGCTTATTTCCATGTTCAACGCAAAACCATCACAGGTAACAGTTGAGCTTATTGTGCCATCTAATATTCAATTAAAAGCTTTTGAAAAACTGCAACGTTCGAAATGGGAAACAAGGTGGACAATAAAATATGGGACAGAGATGAGAGTACTTGAAAATGTAATCGTGAAAATGACAAAAATGCCCGACAAGTTTAAAGGACTTGTCATAGGTAAGACATTAATAGAATCAATAAATGACTTAGTTTCAAAAGAAGCAGTGACCCGTTACAACAATCGCCCCCGGAGAATTTTCGAAATATTTTCAGTAATAAGAAAGAAATTGATGCAGCATCGCAACCTCTGCGAAGATTTCCTGCACAATATAGGTACAGTCGATACAGAAGATCTTACGATCTGCAGCGATATAGATCTTGATGTAAATGCCGACATTGAATCTGTGCAAGCACAGGTATTTGCCACTGTAGAAAATTACCTATTGCCACCGGTTCAATTCAGTACACTAAAAGAGTTGCTTGATAAAGGAATACCAGTCGAGGAAATTTTTAGTGGCCCGTTACTTGAACATGGTTTTCTGACAAATGAAGCAATCCAGAAGGCTGATTTAAAGCAACAATACTATACTTCAGATATCCTGAGTTTGCTAATGGACATTCCGGGAATAAAAAATGTCCGCAACTTCCAGTTCTCTATTTCAAAAAACGGTGTGGTAAAGCAAGGTATTGATGGCTGGAAAATAACTGTCACTCCAAATCACAAGTTAAAATTGAACCGGGAAAAATGTAAACTGCTTTATTTTAAAAACAATTTACCACTGAATGCAAAATTCCGTGAATCAATTAATAAACTGAGACTCCAACAGTCAATACAAACACATTTAAAATATAAGGATCCTTCAAGTGCCATAGACCTTCCTGTGGGAAAATACAGAGATCTTGATAAGCACTATACCATCCTCAACGAATTTCCGATGCTGTATGGTTTGGGAGAGAAAGATCTTCCTGATGAAGCTTCCACAGAGCAAAAGGCAAAGGTGAAACAACTGGAAGCCTATCTTACTTTTTTCGATCAGTTGCTTGCAGACTATTTCAGCCAGTTGCTTAATATAAAGGATATGCTTTCGTGGAAAACAGAAAAGAAACAAACTTACTTCACACAATATTTTTATCCGGAAACAGATGCCAGCCAATTATTCTGGCAAATAGATTTTCTTGGAAAAAAACTTGCAGATGATTTCATAGTGGAGCGTTCAAGTGCAGAAAAGGACCATTTAAAAGATAAGACAGGACTTGAATATTTAAAAGAATCAACCGCAACTTATCACGATCGGCGTAACAGGCTTCTCGATCACCTTATTTCCAGGTTTGCCGAAAGCTTTAATGATTATGCAGTGTACATGTATGCATTGCCTGATGAAATGGTGATCGATGATGAAGACGTATCACATAAATTAATAACGGATAAAATAAATTTTCTTCAAAATTATCCCGAGCTAAGCAGCCAACGAAGCAAAGCATATGATTATTCACTGAGCGAAGACGAGATACTTGGAACAAAAGATATTTCAGGATTTGCCAGGCGTATGATGGCATTGCTTGGGATGGAATTTACCAAAAACACAAAGCTGGCCGCCATAGATGAGGACAGTAATGGCGGCTTTCATATTCTTGAACATATTTTATTGCGTCCATCAAAGGATAAAGATCAACTGTTAACTGTATGTCTTGATCCAGGGTGCGATCATTGTGGCGAGGAAGATCCTTATTCGTTCAGAGTCTCAGTCATTCTTCCTTTTTGGGTAAATAAATTTAAGAACATGAGTTTTCGCAACTATGTGGAATCACTTTTTCGGAAGGAAGCGCCGGCCCATGTTTTTTTAAAAATATGTTGGGTGGATAAAGATGAGATGAAAAAATTTGAAACAGCATTGACGGAATGGATGAAGGCAAAGGCAGATTACACCGCTGCCATGCCAGCTCCATCAGTGAATGAGCAGAAAAAATATTCTGCTGCGTTGGAAAAATTAATTATTACCATGCAGGATTTGAGAACTGATTTTCCCGAAGCAACATTACATGATTGCAGTGACAAAGATGAAGCAAATGACAACCGGGTATTTCTTGGAAATACCGCATTGGGAACATTTAACCCGGTAGAAGATGAATAAGAAGAAGCTTTTAAAAACCTTAAAAACGTTTTGTTATGCAAAACAAACTCCCGCAATTTGAAGCCAACCAGGTACTGAGTAATGTACACTTGAATCAATTTGTAGAATACCTGGAAGAACAAGGGCGCCTTACCCGAAATCAACTGCTTGGAGCAGGGATCGTTAGTGGTCTTGATGTGAAAAGAAACTCGGCAACAACAGTTTCAATATATGAAGGGGCAGGGGTCAGCTCTGCGGGTTATTTAATAATACCGGACACCGTTAACTGGCCCGCTCCTGATGAAAAAGGAAGGAGGTTTATAACTTTTAACAGGAGAAGAAAGTTTGAACCAAAAAATCTTCTTTCTCCATTCAAAGGGGATTTTGAAACATTGGCGGATAGCTATTCATTATTTAATGGAACAACTAACGACATTTTTTTACTGATAGAATCAACTGCTCCAACTACTACAGATGTAAATGTAAAAGATCTGGCATCGGCTGAATTGAATGAACATGTCATTATTCTTTTTCTTGAAATAAAAGTAAAAGAATTAAAAAATTGCGAAGGAGAGGATTGTATCGATCTTGGGAAAGAGATAAGTTATAATGTGCAACCATTACTTGTTTCAAAAACTGATGCAGATATAATTTTAAAGAATGAAAGTATCACTTCTTCGTCACTGGATGGTGCTGCGGCCATAAATCTTGCATGGCAATTAACTGACATTGTGGTTCCACGGCCTGATTTTACTGTTGCTGACGGGGATTTTATTTCTGAAGAGCTGGCAACCGTGTATGCTAAAGTTATAGTGCAATTGAATGCGAGATTAAATGAGCTCAATAAGGGCATCGATGATAGCCTGAAGAAAATTTTAAGGACGAATACTACGCCGATCGCTGATTTTCAAAAAAAGCTGCTTCAGATTCTTGGTGGCATTCCCGTGGAGAAAAATCCAAGGATCTATCAATATGTTTATGACTTTGCATGCGATTATGCTGCGGCCTACCGTGAATTACAAGATGCTATCCATGAGTGTGCATCTTATGAAATATCATCTCCGGGATCTTTTCCCTGCCACATCAGGTTAGGCGAAGTGCCTGCGGTAAATGCCGGAACGACCAATTCATTTAATTTTCCTCCTTCCGCTTACCGACATAGTTTTGTTAGTTCAAGAAATGTGGAAGAACAACGCAAGGCTTTCCATAATGTGCAAATATTATTTGCAAGACTGAATAGTCTACTTGAGAATTTTAAGCCAGATGTGCAAAAGGAAGATATCAGGGTTACTCCGAGCATTGAACCAGGGCAGACTCTATCTGAAAAATCAATTCCTTTTTATTATGCGGAGGATGATGGTAAAAAATCGACAATGTTAAAAGAATGGAACAGCGCATTTCACAGGCAGGGAAAACTTAACAGGGTGTTTAGTTATTTTACCAATGCGAATAGATCAGATAAAAATAGATTCAGGGATAACAGGGAGCTTGCAAAAGACGATCCATCTTTTTTTCCTCTTTTATATAATCACGACAGGAATAATTTTTACCGCATAGAAGGGTATAGTGGCTTACAGTATCCCGACGTTTTCAGAGAACTACGCACTTATATTAGTAATTACAATCTTCCCTTTGATCTTCAGTTGGTCGGCTTAAACAAATCAACACAGTTGGTAGTAAGAGAAATGCGTTTAAAATTTAACGATCTTGATAGCATGTATAACGTGATGTGTGAAGAAGTGTTATGCTTGCTGAAAACGACTCAGAATTATTTTGGAAACATACGTCTTACAAGAAGAAAATTGCTGCAGCCAGTATTTACTACAATGGCAGAATTAATTCCGCAGGAAAACGAAGATGCTGTGACAATAAATGAAACTGCAGGTAAAAAAAATATATTTTTTAAAGGGATAAGGGAAAAGCAAGCGGTGATTTTTAAAGGCGAATCCAAGATGGCTAAACTTTCAAATCTTGGTGTGACAGACTCAACAGCAGATATGATACAAAGAACGGGTGCTAAACTACCTACAAGAGATGTAGGGAATATCTTAGGTACGATCTTTAGAAACGAACCAACACCTGCTTCTCCGTATGTTTTGAAATTGATGGCAGCGATTGAAAGCCTGATCAAAACATTGAAAGAGGATTTTGATGATTTTAACAGTGACGAGTATAAAAACTCTCTTGATGAGATGCATGATGAAACGAAGAATTTCATTTTGTATGTCAAAGCACAAAGACCGGAACTGTTACTGGATGAAAGCAATATGGATAAGAATGAATCGATGAATTATCTCGAACGCTTACTGTATGAATGTGATTTTGAAAAAATATGGGCTATTGATGAAGAAAGAGCCAAACGTGAACGGGAGCTTGGATTTAATAACAATTTAAGCCAGTTCATTGCCTTGCATCCTGGTATTGAGCATAAAGCAGGTGTATGGAAAAATGGAACATTTATAGTTGTGTTTGACAGGGATGGACAAGTGATCGCGGATTTCTGCCTGCCGTACAGGTGCTGCAATGGGGTGAATACAACACAATTTATTTTGGGAGTAATTCAAACGCTTTGGTTTGATGGTCAAATATTGGATAAAAACGGTGGGCCAGTTGATACTGCTAAAGTAGTATTGAATGGTGAGGAATTGCAGGTTGATAGAAATGGACGTTTCAGAAAGATCATTCCACCAAATACTTTTCTTGTATTAAAAGTATCTGCCGATGGATTTGAATCCACAGAAATGTCCATAACGTCGGGCAATGATAGCATTTCTCAAACGGTAACGTTGCTGAAAAAAGCCCAAATTCCCAAAGTGGCGCTTACTATTAAAATAACCAATTCAGCCGGAACCGCACTTGCTGATGTCGAAATTAAAGCGGATGACGATTCAGTTAAAACTAATAATGCCGGGGAAGTCACTTTGCAGGTAAGAGCTAATGCAACAATTGGTCTCACGATCTCCAAACAAGGTTTTGTAACAAAATCAGATACCATTACTACACAGGCTGCTGCATTAGCACTTAGCTATAAACTTATCCAGATCATTAAGATCTCCGGAGTTATAAATGATTTTGCAGGCCAGCCAGTATTAAATGCCAGGGTACTGTTGGATGATAAGTTGATAACAGTAACGGAAAATAAGTATGAAGCGCAATTGGAAGACAGTCACACTTACCGGTTAACTGCTACAGCTGCAAACCTCCAGACATTTATTAAGGATATAACTACGGGCTTTACCGATATTGACTTGCCAATTGTAATGGAAAGAAGAAAGACCGTCAGCGTAAAAGTCGGAGTCTATATCAGTATAAACATTCCAAGACCTCCTGTGGTGACCCCAACACCACCACGGGATCGACGTCTTGAACCAAGAATTTCGGTTACAGGAAGGACCGCTGTACTTACTCCTGCATCGACTGCAATTTTAAGAAGAGATATTTTGACTGATGTTATCAGAAACGTTCCACCGGTCGAAGTTCCGCCGGAGAAATTCTCACTGATGGATAATGGAAATGTTTCTTCATTTATTGATGATAAGGCTCAGCCATTCAATGCAAATCTGAGGTTATTTGAATCACAGGAATTCTTGTCTACGCCGCGCCTGGTCGTAAATGACAGGGCCTCATCTATGGATTTTGCAACTGCATTAACAATAACTGATAATGACATACTTGCACTCGTGCGGTCCGTCAGGGGCAAGCAACCAGAAAGCCAGTTTTCTTTCCTTGTTGGTGTTGAAGGCGGTGCAGCAGGAACCAATACAATTGCAAAATTTAATGAAGTGATGTCGAAAGCATTTAACCTGCCTGCCACTCAACAATGGGCAGCCGGCAAAACTATTGATGTAAGAGTTTTCACCGGTAGCGATGCAGAAGAAATAAGTTCACTGCTTAGTAAAAACCAAATAACATTTGTTGCAAAACGCTTTAGTATTTAAAAATCTATGGGCAAAAATGTTCATATAGTCCAGAAGCAGCGGTATGAAATAAAGACCCGGAAGCAGCAAACAGCACTCGATATCCAAAACAGGATAGTAGAGATCAATACATACTATGTTTTACCAGCGCTGGTGGCAATAATGGACAGGTATGTTTCTCCCGGTGAAGTGCTGATGATAGATAAAGTTGAACTCGACCTTGGCAAAATTAAAATAGACGCAGCAGATGATGTATGGATCAAAAAAATAACAGAAAGTTTCAGCGATCACCTAAAAACGATCGGGACTGCAGAGAACCAGAATGAGCGAAAACAACGAGGCATACATCTTGCAGAATCCTGGATCTGGTTTTTAAAAAATGGCATGTTGCAGGCAAATAGTATTTATGGTAGTTTAAGTGAGATTAATGAAGAGTTACTCATACTCAATGAAAATAACAAGAAATTGATCCGGGCATTTTTACTTGATAAAGCAGATGGCAATATAATTAAAAGACTGGTAGCCAATACAGATCTGAAGCTGAAGAAAATTCACCTGCAGTTATTTTTTCAAGATGCCGATGTTGATTGGATGATCACAAAGATTGAAGAGAAAATACAATTAATCCGTGGAAGAAAAAGGTCTTCAAAAAATGATCTGAAAATCTACAAACAGTTTTTATGGGAAAACGTTTTTAAATATTTGAGTTCAAACGAACATGTTAAAATGCCAGCGCAGGATCTTTTTGTAAAAATAGAAAAATTAGTTGGTGAGTTTGGTCAAAATGAAAATTCTGTATTGCCTTTGCTTACTGCTAAAGCTGAAGCTTTCATTGGCAACGGATCTGTTAAGGTGAATTCGGAGAAAGTAAATGAAGAGTTGATGAGCGGAAGAGAAATTTTCATTGCTAACTCGGGGCTTTGCCTGCTGACACCATGGCTCCATTCTTTTTTTAAGGAGACGGGATTGGTTATTGAGAATCGCTTTGTTGATGAATGGAAGCAGCAGCACGCTGTTTTTCTACTCAATTATCTTGTAACGCAAAAAGAAGACGCGACTGAAGATTTATTGATATTACCCAAATTACTTTGCGAATGGCCACTGCAAATGCCCATCATAAATTCTTTTGAAATTACAGAGCAGGAAAAGATTGAATGTGACGATCTATTGAATTCAGTTATTCAAAACTGGGAAGTATTAAAAAATACATCGATTGCTGGTTTAAGAGAATCATTTTTGCAAAGACCCGGTAAACTTACTGACAATGAAGATCAATTTGTGTTGCAACCAGAACAACAATCGATAGATCTGTTGTTAGAATATATACCCTGGACATTTCGCTTTATCCGTTTACCATGGATGAAAAAGGCAATTAAAGTGGATTGGTATTAATTATATGGCCGAAAAGGCTGACAAAATAAAAACCATATCGCGTAGTAAGCAACCAGCGGCTACTGCGAATCCTTCTTTTATCCATACAAAAGGGGAGCAGAGTTTTTTTAGCACCCCATCACAATCTTCTTTTATTCAGCCAAAATTACAAGTAAGCCAGCCAGGCGATCCCATGGAAAAGGAAGCAGATGCTACTGCTGACAGAGTCATGCGGATGAGTGAACCAGTTGTACAACCTGCAACAGCAACTCCACCAGACGATGAGCTGCAACGGAAATGTGATGAGTGTGACAAAGAAGATAAAATGCACCGCAAGGAAGACGAAGATGAAGTTCAGGCAAAACTTTCTGTAAATAGCAGCGGAATTTTAGTACAACGGGTTGAAGAAAAAGAAGAACCTGTGCAAACAAAAATAGAGGAGGAAGAAGTACAACGTAAATGTGAAACTTGCGAGAAGGAAGACACGGTTCACCGGTCGCTTTTGCAACGGGTAACCGATGAAGATAAGAACGAACAGAAAACATCTGTTCATCCCAAGCTTACTTTTCTTTCCCGAAAAGATCGTGGCCCACCACGAACTTCCCCACGTTTTGTAAGTGATTTGCATAATAGTTCACATGGTGGTCGTGCAATGGATAACGGCACCCGCAGCTTCATGGAGAGCCGTTTCAATGCAGACTTTAGCCAGGTAAAAGTACACACAGATCCAACGGCGGTACAGCTAAGTTCCCAGATCAGCGCACAGGCTTTTACCCATGGCAATAATATATATTTTAACTCGGGTAAGTATAATCCTGCTACCGAATCGGGAAAACATTTGCTTGCTCATGAATTAACTCACACCATACAACAGGGCAAGAGCAAATCTGTTCAACCTTTCTTATCAACTGGTATTCTGCGCAGTACTGAAGAAAGCGTGACCCAAACGGCAGACGAAAAAGAAGAGCCAGTGCTTCAGCGTATTGCTGAGGAAGAAAATGAAACTGTACAGGCAAAAGAAGAACCAGGTGCGCAACAGGTAAGACCTGAATTACGTAAGGCCGTAGCATTTGCGAAATCCCAGGTTGGTAAAGTAAATGCGCAACAAAAAAATTCTGATGGTACAAGAGTAGGATGGGAGCGATTGAAAGATTATTTCGAAGCTGCGATGGGAAAAGACAAGATTATTCCCGAAGGCAGGGTTCAAACTTCAGGTTCTATTCTTGAGAAAAATATAAAGTATGGCGGCACAGTGAAAGCTCCGCCTCCAAATGTAGTGCCTACTCCTCCGCAGGAACAATGGGTGACAAGAGATATAATGCCAAGCTGGTGCGGCATCTTTACTTTCTGGGCATTAAATAAAGGAGGAGTGCCAATGCCGAAATGGACAATCGGCGGTTCTGCAGTAAAACAAAATGCCGCATATGCTCCTGGCTATATTCCTAAGCCGGGAGATATTGCTTACTTCAATAAAAATTCTCACTATGCATTAGTCGAAAAAACCGAACCTGAACATCCTTCGCCGTCTGAAAGAAAGAAAATAAATGTAGTTACAGTGAACGGTAACACGTCAGGCGAAGATAACCTGGGTGCACAGGTACAAAT
>CBFGXP010000002.1:0-56025 GCA_965652775.1 uncultured bacterium | reverse complement strand
TTTTTAAAAAATTATCTGAATGGGAAAGGTGGCCCTATAATATAATGTATGCGCCTATAAGTGTTGCATGGTTATATTATGCAATTAAGGCCCGAGCACTTTGGTTTTTTACGCCTGTAAATCCTACTTTAGAATTTGCTGGTTTTGAAGGCAACAGTAAGAGTGAAATGTATCAGCAACTACCAAAATGGTGCATACCGAAAACATTATATGTCGAGAATACAACGAACCTGGATGAAGTGAAAACTGAATTAAAAAAAGTGGAACTGAACTTTCCGATTATAGCAAAACCAGACAGAGGTATGCAGGGAGTATTGTTCCGTGTGATAAAAGATGAAACCAGTTTACAACAATATCATGGAGCGATTGGTGAAACTTATATTTTGCAGGATTTTGTTCAGCTTCCCATGGAGTTCAGTGTCTTTCATATCCGCTATCCGGGAAAAACAAAAGGTATAATAACGGGGATGGTCGCAAAGAATTATTTACATGTAACAGGTGATGGGAATAAAACTTTAAAAGAATTAGTTTCAGTTCACCCGCTGGCCAAATATCAGATAGATGAAATGAAAAGGAAACATGCTGGAAAATGGGAATCTGTCCTTAAGGCAAATGAAGACTATGTGTTGAATTATGCAGGCAATCACAGGGTTGGCGCCAGATTCGTTAATATGCATAAAGAAATAGATCAAAAGCTTTGCGACGTTTTTGATAAAATTAGCAATGAAGCTGGCGAGTTTTATTTTGGCCGTTATGACCTGAAATGTACTTCACTTGAAGATCTGAAAAACGGCAAGAACATCAAGATACTTGAATTCAATGGGGCGGGGGCCGTACCCCTACAGATTTTTGTTGGTACCGTCAGTTATTGGCGGGGTTTAAAGGAGACTGTAAGACATTGGGCCCATCTCTACAAGATAGGCAAGATAAATAATGAACGGGGTATACGATATTGGACATGGAAACAAGGGTTTGCTTTTCTGAATAACTCTAAGAAAAATTATAAACGCATGCTTGCTGTTGATGCATCACTTCCCTGATGAATCAATTATTAAACTTATGGTTCATCTCGTATACGTATTAATGATCGGGTTCATCATTAGTTTCCTGGGACAATTGCCGCTGGGCAATATGAATCTTACTGCAACACAGCTAAGCGTACAGGAAAATCTTCGCAATGCATGGAAATATGGTTTGGGAATAGTGATTGTGGAAATAATCTATTTACGGCTCGCATTAACAGGAATGGATTGGGTAGTAGAGCATGAACAATTATTTACAATTATGGGATGGTTGACCGTGATCGTATTTGTAGTATTAGGTGTTTTGGCATTTATAATGGCACGAAAGCAAACGGCCGCAAAAAAGGGATTGTTGTTAAACAATAATATGAATCGTTTTTTATTGGGGGTTGTTGTGAGTGGAATAAATCCCGCACAAATTCCTTTTTGGTTTTTATGGAGCACCCAATTATTAAACAGCAAGGTACTGATGCCAACTACCGCTCAATTCAATATATTCACAGCAGGAGCGGGGCTTGGTTCGCTGGCAGGACTAGCTGTTTATATTCATGGTGGCAAATGGATGCTCACTAAAATGAAAACAAGCAACAAGGGGCTGAATATTTTCATGGGAATTGTTTTCATATTCGCAGGGCTTTTCCAACTTTACAATATGCTTTATAAAAAAAATACATAACCGAAAATAAATTTTGCCATGCCTATTAAAGATGCCTTCATCGGTGAATTAAAATATGAATCGGCATTGACAAAGAAAATGCTGGAAAGAGTTCCGCTTGACAAAAAAGAATGGAAACCTCATGAAAAATCAATGACGCTTGGCCGGTTGGCGACCCATGTTGCAGAAACATCGAAATGGGTTTCTGATATTATTCATATCGATGACTATGATTTTTTGAAGCACTTTAATTTCAAACCAGTAACGGCAGGATCTACGGAAGAATTATTAACGATCTTCCAAACTAATCTTGACAAAGCAATTGCTGACCTTTCAACGATGAAGGATAATGATTTTGAAAAGGACTGGACAGTTAGAAGAGGCGAGCAGGTGATGTCAGTCACGCGAAAAAAAATTGCGATCCGCGGTTGGGGATTTAGCCACATGATCCATCATCGGGGTCAATTATCGGTTTTTTTGCGTTTGCTTGATATTCCTGTTCCTGGAATGTACGGACCAAGTGCAGATGAAAAAATGTAAATTAGTTTTTTACCCCAAACCATAACATGCCATCAAAACACCTCACCCGCTCGCTTGGCCTGCGGCTTGTCATCGTTTTTGTCGTTGCCAACATACTTGGCTCAGGTGTCTATAAAAAGGTAGCGCCGATGGCTGATTCCCTTCACTCGTCTGGCTGGATATTGATCGCCTGGTTGATCGGTGGCATTATTAGTTTATTCGGTGCATTGAGTTATGCTGAAGTAGCCGGGTTGCTTGCCGATACGGGTGGAGATTATGCCTATTACAAAAGGATCTATACAAAGTTTTTTGCCTTCCAGTTTGGATGGTCAACATTTGCCATTCTCCAGACAGCCGCAATTTCATCACTGGCATATGTCTTTGCGGAGTCATTAAACAGCATTGTCCATTTGCCGCCCATGTTGTCTTCTTTAAATGATTACAATATTGCGGGGGTTTTTTATCCTTTCAAAAATTTTAATGTAAAGTTTGCAGCCATTGTATTGATCCTGTTGCTGACCTGGATCAATACGAAAGGTCTAAAGACAGGTGCATGGTTAGGAACAGGAATTCTTTTATTGGTATTTGCAGGTTTATTTACGATCATTTTTTTTGGTCTTACCAGTAATGAAGCAAATATTAGTATGGCTTTTAACATGGAAACAACAAACAATAAGCCCGTTACTTTCAGTGCGATGTTTACAGCAATGCTCGCCGCATTCTGGGCTTACCAGGGTTGGGCCTCTGTGGGATTTATTGGTGGCGAGGCAATGAATGCAAATAAAAATATTCCCCGTGGTATTGCTATTGGTGTTTTTATTGTTATCAGTTTGTATTTGCTTGTTAATACTGCTTATTTGTCCTTGTTACCAATAGAAAGCCTTGAGCAGGTAACAGCATCAGGAAATAAAATTGCAGCGATCGAAGCCGTAAAAATTTTCTGGGGCAGGAGCGGAGAATTATTTATCGCCATCCTGATATTGATCACAACACTTGGTTGTAATCATGCAACTATTATCACTAGTTGCCGGGTTTATTATGCAATGGCAAAAGAAGGCCTGTTCTTTAAAAAAGCCCGGGAGCTAAATAAATATGCCGTTCCTGGTAATTCGTTGTTGATGCAGTGTGTGTGGGCATGTATACTCGTTCTATCAGGCACATTTGATCAGCTTACCGATATGATCATTTTTGCAGTATTTGTTTTTTATGGGGCAACAGCACTTGGCGTTTTTATTTTAAGAAAAAAAATGCCGGATGCACCAAGACCCTATAAGGTCTGGGGTTACCCCTTTGTACCTGCTATTGTCATATTAATTTCAGCCGGACTGTTCGTTAATACAATTTATACAAGACCAAGAGAAGCCGGTATTGGTTTGATATTAATGCTGACCGGTGTGCCGATGTGGTATTGGTTTAACCGGAAAGGACGGAGTGAGGAGTCGGGAGTCAGCAGTCAGAATTAAAAGCTGCTTCCAATTTTTTTACTTTTGACTTTTTACTCTAAAACCTATAGCCGGCAGAAAGTCCCGGAATGATCCGGCCACCTTCATCCTGGTCTCGTGTATTATGTTCTTTGGTGACCTTTATTTGATAGCCATACCCAATAGATGGAGTAGTGAAAAAATGATCGCCAAACACAAAATGATAGCCTGCCTCACCAATGGGTGTAAACATCAAGCTTCCAAGATTTGTTTTTCCTTCAAAATTTTCAAATGCAAACAAAACCCTTAACCCAATAAAAGGATTACTGCCACTGGTGTTATTTCCAAAGCTGTTTCTAAATCCCGCATACATACCATACCCTTTAAATCCACCGTAGGCATCCCTTGGAGAAAAATGATAAGTGATGCCAACACTGAAACTGGTTTTGTTATTGAAATTTTCGTAGCGTAGTCCGACAATATTACTTTTATAACCCTTGCCGATTGGCCTCATGTATTCACCACCCAATTCCCATGGGTTTTGTGCTGAGGCAGTTAAGGAGAAGGTTATGGTTAATACGGACAACACCAGGTTTTTCATGATTGTAAAACGCTTCAGCGGACAAATTATTTTCTGATTATGTACTAATGTGCACTGATGGTTTCAACCTCTGGTATACCCGAAAGGTGAAGTTCTATATGTTTATGCTTTGCTTTTGTTTTAAACTCGTTTATGATCTCCGAAACATCATAATCAATATAAACGCTATGTGATCCTTCAATATGAACTACCGAATAGTTAGGAATCTTTTCTAACTGGTCCTTGATCCTTTTTTTATTGAGAAAGCTTACATTGATAGCCAGGTTAAAATGATAATGTGTGATATGGCCTTCTCTTTTTGTTTCCAGCGTATAACCTGCTTTGTATGTATTTTTAAAAATAAAATAGCAGGAATAAGCAATGCCGATACCAACACCAACAAGTAAGTCTGTAAACAACATGGCAATAATAGTCACGATAAAAGGGAGGAACTGTTCCCTGCCTAACCTATAAACTGCGGCGATCATTCGGGGCTTAGCAAGATTATAGCCTGTCCGAATAAGAATAACCGCAAGCACACTGTAAGGGATCAGGTTTAACATCGAAGCAGCAAAAAAAACGAGAACCAGCAACCACACACCATGAAAAATGGCAGATAGTTTTGTTCTTGCGTCTGCTTCAGCGTTGGCAGAACTTCTTACGATCACTGCTGTGATAGGCAATCCGCCGAGGATGCCGGCAATAATATTTCCTGCGCCCTGAGCCACCAGTTCACGATTTTGAGGAGTGATGCGGTTATACAAATCAATTTTATCAATAGCCTCGATGCTTAACAACGTTTCAAGCGAGGCCACCGTACAAATAACAACAGCATTTTTAATAATATCAGTATTGCTGAAGATCGAACGGTAGTCGGGTAGTTTTACATCTAAAAATAGGTTGGATGGAAGATTGACAAACTGCTGTGGCTTTAATGCAAGTGATGGCACGAATTGCTGGAACAAAAATGCGAGCAGCGTTCCAAATAATACCACAAGAAAGGATGTTGGTATAAACGGTACTTTCTTTGCCATTGTTTTTTTCCAGACTATCAATAAGGCAAGCGAGGCAATTGCTATTACAATGGCGCCTCTTGAAGTATGATAATAGATATTCTTTACATGACTAAATGCATTCTTAAACGTGATGATATTAAATAATTCCTTTGTCCAGAATGATGCTTCATCATAGCCGAGTATTAAGGGAATTTGTTTAGCGATAAGAATAATACCAATGGCTGCCAGCATTCCTTTGATAACCGCTGAAGGAATAAAATGTGTAAAGCCGCCAAGTTTGAAAACACCAAGCAATAATTGAATGACACCTGCAACTGCAACAGCAAGAAAAAATATTTGTAAACTCCCAAGTTCAGTAATAGCACCAGCACAAATAGCGGTGAGGCCAGCAGCAGGACCGCTGACACTTAAATGCGATCTACTGATAAGACCAACGACAATGCCGCCAATGATACCGGAAATTAAACCAGAATAGAGTGGAGCACCAGATGCTAACGAAATACCGAGACAAAGAGGTAACGCAACAAAGAAGACAGTGATGCTGGCTCTAAAATCGTGTTTGAGAAACGCTAAAAAATAATAACGTGCATGCCGTTTAGAAATATCCATTGCCTGAATTGTAGTCAAAGAATTGCAGGCCGCAATGTAATTAATTTACGTGTTTTTCCTGCTGATTACGAGCAGGAGATCAAAAATTAAATCCAGGATCGAATTAGAGAAAAACAGTTTTAGTGATGAATTGTCAGCGTCCTATTTTAACCTTAACAAATCGCCATCGTCAAAGCGCATCGTTATACTTTTTGCTTTTGCCAGGTAAGAGTTTTTGAATCTTTCTGTCTTGACAAACTCCTCCAGTTGAGACTTTATCTTATTTAAAACTTGTTTCCACTCTAACGCTTCATATTCGCTTTTAGACAGTGGATAATACCCAACAGAAGTATCAGGTTCATCTTTTCCCGCCGTGTCCCCATCGTCCTTTTCATCTTGTATTGAATCAACTAAGTGAATCGCGTAACAACTGCCGGTTTCGAAAAGACTAAAGTTGTAAGCAATAACATCTTTATCCGGTTTTTCCGAATCGGATAGCTTAAAGAACCATTTCTTTAGTGTAACAGAATTTGAACAAGAGAATGAAGGGGGCGGAGGTTCCGGAGCTGCTTTACTTTCAGTTTCAGTCATGGTAACCTCTTCCACCTGAGTTTCTATTTTATCATTACAAGCCAAAACCAGATTGACAAGAAATACGGGCAAAATAAAATATAGCACTCTCATAAAAATGGTTGGCAACTTGCAGATTATCGCAAGCTTTGTCTACTAAATTTAGTCAATTATCAATCTAAATCAAAGCAAAGGAAAACTGTTTATCGCTAATTAGAGTTGTTGTGCCCCACGTGTTGCTTAATGAGGACAAAATAATTGATGAGATTGCTTCGGCCTCCTGCGTCTGCCTCGCAGGTTAAACTTCCTGTGTCCATCTATCTCTTTCATCCGGGGAAAATTTCCACGGGGCAAAATTGTTTTCAACATTATTGAACATAGCATTCCATTCCTGTGGGGCGTTGCTTTCTTCCATTACTAATGAACGGCGAAGTTCGAGGATGATCTCAAGAGGGGAGATGGAAACAGGACATTCCTCTACACAAGCATTACAGGTGGTACAGGCACGTAGCTCCTCAACAGTTATATAATTGTGCAATAATTTTTTGCCGTCATCTTTATATGACTTATTTACATTTATATTCTTTCCGACATCTTCAAGCCTGTCTCTCGTATCCATCATAATTTTCCTGGGTGATAAAGCTTTGCCTGTTTGAGTTGCCGGACAAGCAGCAGAACAGCGGCCACACTCGGTGCAACTATATGCATCAAGTAAATTTCTCCAGCTCAGATCAAAAACATCTTTGGCACCGAAGTTTGCAGGTGGTGTTGCATCAGTTGGCACCGACTCGGGTTGCATGGCATACAAAACTTCTTTTTGTACTGCAGGCATATTTTTCATTTCACCTTTTGGTTCCAGCCTGGCATAGTACGCATTTGGAAAAGCAAGGATGATATGAAGATGTTTTGAATATGGCAGGTAATTTAAAAAAGCAAATATGCCAATGATATGCAACCACCATGCACCACGTTCAAGAGTGATCAGGGCTGAGGATGAAGCAGAAGTTAATGATGAGGAGAACCATCCGCTAACCAGGAAACTGCCCGTATCATGATAATGCTCGTGGCCTTGCAATTGCAGAGCCCTATCGCTTGTATTCAATGTCAGGAACAACAGCATCAAAATTATTTCTGTGATAAGAATATAATTTGCGTCGCTTCTGGGCCAGCCATTAAGGTCTTTGCTGATAAATCTTTTTAGTTTAATAATATTTCTCCTGATAAGAAAAATAGCACAGGCCAATATTACAAGCACTGCGAGTATTTCAAATGCATTAATAAGAAAGGTATAAAAACCGCCGAGAGGCTTAGCAAATAACCGGTGTGTACCAAAAATGCCGTCCAGCACAATTTCCAGCACTTCAATATTAATAATGATAAAACCTGCATAGACAAAAAAGTGCAGGATCGCTACCAGCGGGTTCTTAAACATCTTCTTTTGCCCAAATGCCAGTAACAAAACATTCTTCCATCTTATATCTTTATTGTCACTAAAATCTTCAGCACGGCCAAGCCTGATATTCCGGCCGATCTCTTTTACCTTTTTTGTAAACAGCCAGACTGCAACAATGGAAATAAGGACAAATAAAACCTGTTGAACAATTTGCATATGCAATCAATTACATTTGCTAAATTAAGGTTTAAAGGTTAAAGGGTTTAAGCGTTTAATGGTTTTTATATGGGAACTGAAAAAAAATATATACTTAGCAAAGAAGTTGTTGAGAAGAAACTTCGCCGTATGGCGTATGAAATATTAGAAAATAATATTGATGAAAAAGAGATCATCCTTGCCGGCATCAGAGAAAGTGGGAGTGTGGTTGCAAGAGTAATTCAGAAAATGCTTGGTGAAATTGCTTCAATTAAAACTGAACTTATCACAATTACACTTGATAAAAAACAACCAACAGATGTTTCATTGAGCAAAAAAATTGATTTCAATGAGAAAATAATTATACTGATCGATGATGTCAGTAATAGTGGCAAAACATTGCTCTATGCATTAAAACCGTTTATTGATTATCATCCTAAAAAAATTCAAATTCTTGTATTAGTTGAACGAACTCATACCAGTTTCCCGGTAAGACCGGATTATGTGGGTCTATCAATAGCTACAACTATCCAGGAACATATTTTTGTAGAAGTGAAAGGAGAAGAAGTAACAGGAGCGTATCTGAAATAACACAGAGCCGCGATTATCATGATCCTTGGGGATTATGGGGAAATTTAGGACAATATTTTACTAATGATTTTTTCCATTATCCTCTTAATCCTCCACTAATCGTATTAATCATGGTTCTTTGGTCAAAAATGTATCGCATGTACTTTCACTTTTCCATTTGACAACTCCAGACTCGGCGTTGGAAATTTGAAAGCATCTAATACATCCAACAAAACCTTCACAGCTTTTTTTTTCGTTTTTATTTTACTGAAACTGACATCAGGAGCAAGATACCATTGCCGGTAACGTTTGATATCTGTTCTGTCAATGGGAACCCCGGAATCCTCATCTTCCCATTTATTTTCAAATCCGCCAAACATTCCTTCGGCGCCGTAGCCAACAGCGACATTGAGCCAAGGTGGTAAATTTGATCGCGGAAAAAATGCTTTTAGGTTTGTGCTTAGCCAATAGGTCTGTCCGTTGTAATCTTTTAGCATTCTTTCAATCCAACTGCTTCCGAACAACTCGTCGGATCTTTCATTAAGCATTGGATCAGAGTAGCTTTTGTAGTGGAATGAAAATTTGAATTGAATGCGCTGTTCTTCCCAACCAAGTTGCTGACTAACGAATAATGCAGAACCAAGAAAATTGGCTGCCATATCCGACCAGCTCCAGCCCCATTTTGCTGAATGGCCATCCAAAACCTCTATCACCGTCAAATAAGCAACGCTGCTCATTCCTCCGATCCAGGCCGATTTATTGGGCGAAACACCTGCCCATCTCCACATGGCTGCCGATGCACGGCTGGCATTATAAGCCGCCCATACATGACCCATCTTATCCATTTGCAACCACTCCTTGCTATCGTTGAAAGTATGAAATGAAGTTTTAGGATAGTCCTTATACCAGGTATTATTAAAGATGATGATCGATGCTCCATAGCCAACTACATTGAGGCCACCAATAAACCACTGCCGTTTTCTCTTTTGTTCTGTAGTAAGAGAATAATAAGGAGCAACGCGTATCGTGGAATCTTTAGATCTGTTGCTCGCATTTCTTTGATTTCCTCCAGTTGTATCAGTTTGCGCATACATGTATATTGGGAGAAAGAGAAAAAATAGCAACACGCTGTATAGTGAATAGAACGTTTTCCAATTAAATCGGGTCGACCCAACGGGCAATGAGTTTTGCACAGGTGCTGGCTTCATAATTAAAATATAAGTTGAGGAAAGCGATAACTTCGGCTTCACGTCGCAACAAAAATACGTTTCCTGATCCTTTTCGTTTCAATTGATAAAATTCTCTAACTTCATCCCGATAGCTATCGGGACTAAACCTTAACTTTTAAATGTTCAATAATGGAAGCAGTGATACAAGAAAAATCGGCTAACTGGTTAAGTGGAAATTTTGATTCCGCTACAAAAGACGCAATTAAGAAAATGCAGAGGGAAAATCCCAAAGAACTGGCCGAGTCATTTTATCGCAATCTTGAATTTGGAACAGGTGGGTTACGTGGTATTATGGGAGTGGGCACTAACCGTATGAATAAGTATACTGTTGGAATGGCGACACAGGGATTCGCCAATTATTTGAATCAGACCTATCCCGGTGGGCCGGTTCGTGTGGCAATCGCACATGATTGCAGAAACAACAGTCGTTTTTTTGCTGAAACAACTGCCAATGTGTTTGCGGCAAACGGCATAAAAGTTTTTTTATTCGAAGCCTTGCGCCCAACGCCGGAACTTTCTTTTGCTATTCGTCATCTGGGTTGCCAGGGTGGTGTTGTTTGTACAGCATCTCATAATCCGAAAGAGTATAACGGGTATAAAGCATATTGGAATGATGGCGGGCAACTGGTGCCGCCGCATGATAAAAATGTAATTAAAGAAGTGGAAAAGATCTCTTCGGTTGACGATGTAAAATGGAGCGGAGGTGACGCAAACATAACGATCATCGGTAAAGAAATGGACGAAACTTATATTGAAATGGTGAAGAGTTTAAGCGTTTACCCTGAAGTGATCGCCAAACAACATGATCTTAAGATTGTTTATACTCCAATACATGGTACCGGCATCACAATGGTACCGGCTGTATTGAAACGTTTTGGGTTTACCAATGTACATATTGTGGAAGAGCAAAGTAATATCAGTGGAGATTTCCCGACTGTTGTTTATCCTAATCCCGAAGAAAGTGAGGCAATGAGCATTGGAATGAAGAAAGCAAAGGAATTGGATGCGGATATTTTACTCGGTACTGATCCTGACAGTGACCGTGTTGGTATTGCTGTAAAAGATCATAATGGCGATTGGACACTTGTAAATGGTAACCAGACTGCTGTTCTTGCTTTCAACTATATGATTGAAGCAAGAAAAGCAAAGGGTATTGCACGACCTAATGATATGGTGGTGAAAACAATTGTAACTACTGAACTGATCGATGAGATCGCAAAACAAAATAATATTAGTTGCTATAATGTTTTGACAGGTTTTAAATGGATCGCTGAATTGATAAGAGAAAAGGAAGGCAAAGAACATTATGTGATTGGTGGAGAAGAAAGCTATGGCCTGATGATCGGAGATAAAGTAAGGGATAAAGATGCGATCAGCGCGGTGGCATTGCTGTGCGAAATGGCAGCATATGAAAAAAATAAAGGCCGGAGCTTATATGATAAACTGATTGACCTTTATGTACAATATGGCTTTTATAAAGAACATCTTATCTCTATTACAAAGAAAGGAATGGATGGCCAGCAGCAAATTGCCGATATGATGTCGGGTTTCAGAAGTAATCCTCCAAAAACGCTTGCAGGTTCCGATGTTGTACAGTTGGTCGATTATGAGCTGAGAAAAGGAAAGAATCTGAAAACAGGAGAGGAATGGGAAATTAAACTTCCAAAGTCAAATGTGCTGCAATTTGTGCTCGGTGATGGCAGTAAAATAAGTGCCAGACCAAGCGGTACGGAGCCTAAAATAAAATTTTACTTTAGTGTAAACACACGCCTGAAGAATGGAGGTGACTTCGACAAAGTGAATGCAGCGCTGGATGAAAAAATAAAAGCGATCATTGATGATATGAAACTTTAAATTGTTTTTTATTTTTGATAGACATTAAAAGTTACGGTTTGCTTGTCTGAACTTTTGTAATCTAAAATTCACAATCATGCAGGAAAGACAACGCATAATTACAGTAATCATTGTCGTTGTAGTTTATAATCTTGTTGATCAGTTTTTATTCAGAAGTCAACGCGGCATTACAATTTCTTCTGTTGTTATTTCAATTGTTATCGCCCTGGTTGTTTATATTGCCTTAATCTTTTTCTTTGGCAAAAAACATCTTAATTAAGAATGGATGTAAACCACCTTTTTAGGCCCACTTATTCCATTGCTGCACTCCGGATGATGATGGGAGTTATATTTATTCTTCATGCTGCAGTAAGAGTTTATAACAATACACTTCCCGGCTTTGGTGATTTTTTGGATGGCAAAGGTTTTCCATTCGGGTTTTACCTGGCTTGGGCTGTTACCTTATTTGAATTGGTGGGAGGCATTCTGATGTTCTTACGCTATTTTGTAAAAATTTTCTGTATAGGTGAAATGATAATCCTTATCACAGGAATAATTACAGTGCACGGCGAAAATGGGTGGTTCGTGGTAGGCCGGTCACTTAATGGAATTGAATACAGCATTGTATTAATTACAATTCTGACAGCGATCTTTATTGCTGAGCGAAAAGCAGAAAGAAATATCTCACCTCTCCTTTAAAATGTTTATTTCTTACCAGGTAATGCAAACGCTAGATAAGCGTCTCCTGATTTTGTTTTTAGCTTACCACCACCACAGGCAATAACGAGGAATTGTTTTCCATTCACTTCATAAACAGAAGGAGTTGCAAATCCCGGCGATGGGAGATCATACTCCCAAAGCTTTTTGCCGCTGTATTTATTAAAGGCTCTTATTTTACTATCTCTTGCCGCTGCAATAAACAAGAGCCCACCGGCTGTCACCACTGATCCGCCATAATTTTCCGTGCCTGTTGGCGGAATGCCTTTCCTTTTTAATTCAGGATATTCTCCAAGCGTCGTTTTCCAGACATGTTCCCCCGTATTTAAATTGATGGCGGTTAAAGTTCCCCATGGTGGTGAAATTGCCGGATACCCTTCAGGGCTTAAAAATTTATTATACCCCGCCATTACATACGGCACACTTCTATAGGCATCCTGAGGTTGAGCTGGTCTGATAAATTCTTTTAACTGGTTTTGTTTTGACTCAAGGATGATGGCAGTGATCGCTTCTTTTTCTTCTTTGGTAATATAATTGAATGATGGCATCATTCTTCGGCCTGTTGAAAGCAACGACAATATATCTGCATCACGATATCTTTCCTGGAGGTTTATAAGAGCTGGAAAATTTCCTGCTCCTTTTCTATCGATACCATGACAACTGATACAATACTTTTGATAAAGTCTTATGCCAGCCTGTCCATAACTTTCTTTAATAGTACTCAATTCATTTTTTACATCAAGCATTGTTACCAGCCATCCCATTTCATTTGCATTTACATATAGCAAGCCGGTTTGCGGATCATAAGACGGGCCGCCCCATTCAGCACCGCCATCAAAGCCGGGAAATTCAACTGCAGTTTTTTTACCAGGAGGTAAAAACATTTTTCCGTAACGATAACCTTTTAAATCCTCTTTCAATTTCGCAATTGAAGAATCGGGGAGATAAGGATTGATATCATTCGCGGAAAATGTTTGTCGTACAAATGGCTTTATAAAAGTTTGCATTGGTTGTGTTGGCCAAACTTTTTCGCCGATTAATTCTGTTGTTGTATCAACAGGTATTTCATGAATGGGATGTATCGGCCTTCCTGTTTCTCTTTCGAATAGCCAAACCATACCGTGTTTTGTGGTTTGAGCCACTGCGTCCACTTTACTTCCATCTTTCTCGATGGTTACAAGAACGGGAGGAGCAGGCAAGTCCCAATCCCAAAGATCATGATGGATAAATTGAAAGTGCCATTTACGTTTCCCCGTTTCAGCATCCAATGCCAGCAAACAATTTGCAAATAAATTCTGACCCTTTCGTTTACCACCATAAAAATCATAGGAAGCTGAACCCGTTGGAGCAAACAAAATTCCTCTCTTTTCGTCAAGCGTTAAACCACTCCAGCTATTTGCGCCTCCAATATGTTTATAGGCTTCGGGATCTTCCCATGATTCATAACCGGCCTCACCCGGTTGTGGAATGGTATGAAATATCCAGCGAAGCTTTCCGGTCCTTACATCGAAAGCACGAATATGACCAGGTGCTGCTGCAGCAGCTTCATCAACTCTTGAACCAAGTATGTACAGATCTTTATAAATAATACCCGGTGATGTCGCCGTCACAAAAAGGTCTGCCACTTCACGACCAAGATCATCATGCAGATCAACCAAACCGCTATCACCAAAACTTGTTACCAACTGGCCATTTGTTGCATCAAGACAATGCAAATATGAACTGGCAACATAAAAGATCCGCTTATCATTTTTCCTATCTGTCCAATAAGTAACGCCACGGCTATTGTTCAAAACAAAATGCATAAACTGGTTATTCCTGAACATGGAATCAGGATTGAATTCCCAAATCTTTTGCCCTGTACCGGCATGCACGGCAAAAAGTTTAAGAGTAGGAGAGGTGAAATACATCACTGAATCAATAATGATGGGATTGCATTGTATCTGCGAATTCTTCGCCGTATCTGCATCTCCGGTATTAAAAATCCATGCAGGCTGTAATTGGCTTACATTATTTGTATCAATTTCAGTTAAAGAAGAATAGTGATTGTTTTCTTTATTGCCACCATAATTTTCCCAGCTGGTAAATTTTTTTTCGGATGGTGTACACGATGCAATTAGAAAAAGAATTAAAATCCCGGGGTTAATTTTCATTAAGCAGTTTTTGTTTTTACCTGATTGCTTCCACCATCCATGCTTCTAAAGGACTTTTCACTGGTTTATCGCCAAACTTTTCGGCGATAACCTTCTGTATTTGATCTTTAATTACATTTATCAATGATGGATCTCTGTCGCATATTGAAAGATAAACAGGATTCCCTTCCACCATACCCTTTGCAAGATCAGTTGCCGAGCCGCTAATTCCTTCTTTTTTTACAAGTGTTGTTTTTACATCTTTAAATCCGGCGTCGCTGACAAAAGAGGTCAATGCCTTTTCATTATACATGGAAAAGGGAACATTATAAAATATAGGTGGGTCATCACTAAAATAACTTTCAATGATCATTCTTCCTTCATGGATCGCCTCATTTGTTTCTACCCTGTTCCAGGTGCTAAAAATAAGTTTACCACCGGGTCTTAACACACGATACGCCTCTGCCAATCCTTTTTCCCTGTCAGGAAAAAACATAATACCAAACTGTATCACTACAAGATCAAAGGACCCATCTTTAAATGGAAGCTGCATTGCATCTGCCGGCAGCCAATTAATACTACTATCATCAACAACTTGCTTTGCAACTTTAATCATATCGGGATTAAGATCAGTAGCGGTCAGCGTATCATGCTTTACATCCCTGGCCAGATGTGCCGTTACACGACCCGTACCACACGCGATCTCGAGTATGTCACCATATTTTCTATCCTGTAGTCTTGAAACTAGTTCTATTGCATAAGGTTCAAAAAGAAAAGGCCCAAGATACCGTTCATAGTTAGCAGGAATACTCCCCGCAAATGCTGCTACATTTTCCATAAAAAAAATTTAAGAATCAATCCAGTACTTTCTCCGTGATCTTTCCGCTCTTCTTATTTTTCAGAATAACTTTTTTAGCGCCATAATGCGTCATCTCTTCTTTCACCAGATAATTATCCATATCATACTCCGTCAAATGACTTTCCTTTGTTACACCTGTCCTTCCTCTCCATATATCAAGCTTAACAGATTCCCACTGCTTTGTTTTTGCAGAACGATACGCTGCATCGAGAATACAGTTCACCACATAGCCATCATAAAAAGTTTCTTTTGGCGGTTTATTCTTTTCCATTGCATTAAACATGTCCATGAACATATGATTATAACCAAGCTCATTCAATTCATCACCAACCGGGAATAACCAACCTGTATTGCTTTCCGCCTTTTCGGCAACGTAGTCAGCACCTTTACCCGTTGTAAACATTTCAAAACCTGTACGCAAAAAACTATTGATCCAAATTGTTCCTTCAGTTCCCATCACTTCATCACGCAGATCCAGCCCGCCACGAAAGGTCCAGCTAACTTCAAACTGACCGATCGCTCCATTTTCATATTTTACCAATCCAATGGCGTGATCTTCCGCATCAATTGGTTTTACCTGTGTATCTGCCCAGCACATAACCTCGACAGGTTTTATATCTTTTCCAATATAGCTCCTGGTGATCTCGACACAATGACAACCAAGATCCAGAATGCAGCCACCACCTGCTTGTTCAATATCCCAAAACCAATCACTATGAGGGCCGGGATGTGTTTCTCTTGATTTTGCCCAAAGAATTCTTCCTAATGCACCATTCTTTACGCTTTCAAGTGCTTTTAAAAATTTGGGAGTATAAACGAGGTCTTCTAAATAACCATTGAAGATGCCGGCTTTCTCAACCGCCTCAAGCATACGTTTTGCTTCTTCGGCATTTCTTCCTAATGGCTTTGTTGTGATCACCGCTTTTTTATGTTTACAGCAAAGCATTACAGCTGCTTCATGTAAATTATTGGGTAAAGAAATACAAACGACGTCTACGTTGGGATGGGCGATTGATTCTTCCATATTCAATGTCCAGTGCTCACAATTGTAATCCTGCGCAAATTTTTTTGCCGATTCTTCGCGACGTGAATAAATACTTACCACCTTGTCTTTGCTGCGATAACCCTGCAGCGCATCAGCATAAAACCGGCCGATAAAGCCTGAGCCAAGCATTGCGATCCTTTTCATACTTATTATTTTTTTATTTTGTTTTTACTTCTTTTTCCCATCCTGTTTCTTTTAATGCAGGGTCTTTTTCTTTTTTCAAAAAATCACCGCTTACGGACGCACCGGTTGTTTCTGATCTCATTAATGCATCATCAGGTACAATTTCAACGGGCTGGCGCCAGGAAACTGAATCATCATTGTACGCCGGGTTTGATAATGAATTATAGCACGAAATAATTGACCATCTTGGCCTGTCAGATAAATTCCCTTCGGACCGGTGCAGAATATTGCTGTGAAAAAATAATGCGTCACCAGGTTCTATTTCCACATATACATGCTCCATTGTTCTTAAACAATGATCAACCATCACCATGTCAGCCCCAACCTGCTCGCCTGCAAAACCATGATTAACTCTTCCCAATTTATGTGAGCCTTTGATCACCTGCAAACAGCCATTTTCCTTTGTTGCTTCCGTTAAAGCTATCATTACGCTTACTAACTGGTCAGGAAATAGAAACTGATTTTTATACCAATAGCCATAATCCTGGTGCCACTCCCATGCACCGCCAACACGAGGTTCCTTTTGCATCAGCTTGGTATGGAAGTGACACACCGGGCTGTCGCTATCCAATAATTTTGCAATAGACTTTACCATTCTTTCACTACGCAGCATCAGGCTATATGTATCATTTCCAGGAGTGAACCAAAGGGTAAGTTTCGTTTTCCGACCTGTTTGATCATTAAGATCAAGTGCATTTTCTTTTACTACAATATCCCCAACAGCCAGGCTGTAGAGTTTGTCAATTTCCTCTTTGCTGAAAAAATTTTTACGGATAACATATCCATCGCGATGAAAGACTTGTACTTCGGCATCGGTTAACACAGTATTCATTGGCAGCAATTTTGTAGTTATCAAATGGGGCAAAAAGGTACGAATGAAATGCGATGTTGAAAAAATTTTCAAAGCCATTATCTTCACATTTTTATGAGACCAACTGAAGATACATACAGGCATAAGGGGCTTAGGAAAAAATTAACAGACGTTATTCAAAATAAAGGGATCACAGATGAAAGAATAATCGGAGCTATTCAAAAAATTCCCCGTCATTTTTTTCTTGATTCGGCATTTGATGATGTAGCTTATGAAGATAGGGCTTTTCCAATAGGAGAGGGACAGACTATTTCACAACCTTATACTGTCGCTTATCAAACATTGTTGCTGCAGGTAAAACCTTTTGAAAAAGTTTTGGAGATCGGCACCGGCAGTGTTTACCAGGCTTGTGTTTTAGCGGAATTAGGCGCACAGGTATTTACAATTGAACGACAAAAAAAATTGTTTGATACCAACAAAGAGTTTTCTTTTTTAAGAAAATACCCCAACATCAAATTTTTTTATGGAGATGGATATGAAGGATTGCCAACCTATGCACCATTTGATAAAGTACTGATAACAGCAGCGGCTCCGGAGATCCCACAAAAACTAATTGACCAATTAAAACCGGGTGGTATGATGGTATTACCCCTCGGAGCTGGTGATGTACAGCAAATGAAACGGGTTACTAAGCTTCCAAAGGGTGCCATCAAGGAAGAAGTGTTTGATAATTTTTCTTTTGTGCCAATGGTGGAAGGGAAGAAATGAATTTCAGAGTGAAGCCGCCACTAAAGAGTGCAACGACGAAATAAAAGAAGACAGCAACGCAATGTAAGTGCTGGAACGGACGATAACTTGAAAGATATCTGCCGGACCTATTTTCTTAGTGGTTTAGTAAATCCAATATTTAATCCCGTGCTCATGATAGGCATGTTGGCAACTCCAATGTTTTTAATCGGCAGCTTCAGATATGGTTCGATCCGTATACTTCCTTTATCATTTAGTTTGTGAGTGTAACCTGCACTAACATTCACAACAGAGAACCAATCTTTAGTTTCATTTGTATAGCTAAGATAATTATGACCACCAGGTTGACTGCCCTGCATGTACTCATAATTATAATTTTCCGATCGCATGAGGTATGAAGACAGACCAGCGGTTGCAAAAAGTCCATGTTTCCCTGTTAAGATCGTATACTTTATATTCACCGGTAATTCATACAGTCGGCTTTTTCCATTCACGGCTATTATCGTAATTCCGCTTGTTGGTGTGTATCCGGGCGGATTGAAATGACTGCCATCGTCATAAACTCTTTTTGTATCCCAAAGCAGACCGCTCTCAAGGCTCCATTTTTTATTGAGCGCATAACCGATGGTCAATCCCATTGTTGAGCCTGGTTTTACAGATTTAAAATGTATTGAGCTCATGTCAACTCCGACAATAATACCGGCATAGAATCCTTTTTCATTAATGTTCATGACATTCACTTTCGTCTTATTAGCCAGGGAATCTGGTTGCTGGCTTAAAGAATTTTCCTGGTTATCGTTTGTTGCAATAAGAAAAGCATGATAGATTGATTCTAAAACAACAGTGGCAGTGTCAAAATTTGCGCCCGCCCTTGTAGGGACATGGATTGGTACAGTGAAATTATCTTTTGCCGACAATTGTCCAGCCTCCTGAATGGGCAGGTTGAATTGGCTTTTCTTTGTGTCTTTTTTTAATTCTGTTGATGACAGGTTCAGTCTTTCTATCGCTTTAGATTTTTCAGAGCGTATAATTGGTTGCCCCTGAATAAAAGTATTACTGATTTCCTGACCAGTCGCGCTGACCGAAGGCGCTGTTGGTGAAATATCGTACCCGCTTTTTTGAATTCGTTCGCTGGCAGTCGTTATGCTTTTCTTAGGGTCCCGGGAAGCTTTTGTCTGATCGTCTTCATTGGATTTATTGGCCTGAGACGGGTTGTGCAATTTTGCATTAGTGATGTTAGAATTATTTTTTGTTGATAAAAAGAAAACATAAGAACCTGTGATCATAAGAAGTGCGGCAGTCAGCAATATTAGACCTTTACCGTTGGCAAACCAAACGATAAATCGACGCCTTTCTTTTTTTTGCGGCATTTTTTTATCCAGGATCGAGTACATGTCATTCCATAAAATGTCTGCATCTGCAACTGGCAGCTGCTCCAGTTTACTTTCAATAACGTTGTTGTGTGGATGACGCTTGTTCATGCTCTTTCTTTTGCTTTTAATAAACCAATCAAATATTTCCTTGCTTCACTCAAATGCCACTTACTTGTTCCTTCACTTATTTTCAATAAATCCCCGATCTCTTTGTGATTATATCCTTCCGTTATATATAAGTTAAACACGGTCCTGGTAGTTGCGGACAAATGCTGTAACATATATTGTATTTGCTGTGCTGACATTCGTTGCAATGCTTCTGCTTCAATAAATGGTTCATGTTCTTCTTTCCATTCTACCGATATATTCTTTTTATTTTGTTTACGCAAAAAGTCGATGGCCGTCCGGATCATGATCGTTCGCATCCACGTATAGAGGGATGATCTGCTCGCATCGTAACTGAGTATTTGCTGGAAGACTTTTAGAAATCCGTCCTGTAACATTTCGACGGCATCTTCTTCATTTTTTGCGTAAGATTTGCAAAGCGCCATCAATGATGAACAGTACTGCTTATATAGCAGCTCTTGCACCCGTCTGTCATTGAGGGTGCAACCTTTAACAAGGTCCTGTTCTGATAGGGCACTTTTGGAGAAAGGCATTTGATAACAATTATCATGTGGCTTTAAGGTATTGGAGTTTATAGATGCGAAATGGTGAAGAGTAAAAATAATACCCTCGACTTGAAATTGCAATAGTGTTAAAGGTTAATAAGGCGAAATTTCTCATCCTGCAGCAGTCCCTTTTTTGGGACTGACTGCAGTGTGAAAAAAGTTTACATAGAGGGCTAATTTAAAATAGCCATAGGGGATTTACGATACATTAAATTTTCATAGACGCCGCTTATTCAGTCATCGGCGATTTACTATAGGCTAAGTGTTGTTAAAGCTGTTTTAGTTAATCATTACCGCTGGTAAATACATATACGTTGTTTGGCCGGCAAACGTTGGAAAATAATAATGTTTTTATCAAAAGGGGAGCGATGTATTTCCAGGTATAAACACGATGAATACTGTTAGTGAAATTTATCCTGTAATAAATTAATCCCATACTTGCAACTTCCATATTTACGGTCTATTTTTGTAATTGATCCTGGGAAAACTGCGATTATTATCCGTTACCTAAAAAACTGAATCATGTACCTAATCCTATCGTGGAAACGACTTGCAATTTTGTCATCGCTACTTTTTATAGGAATTTTTTCGTGTAAAAAAAGACCACTTGACTTAGCCCCCGTTGAGGCTCCAACTGAAACCCCTGGTGTTTACGAATCAATTCTAACCTTACCTACTGTTTCATTTTGTGGATCAGCTTTAACGTCCACACTGAAAATTAAAGATGGTACCGATATAGGCACAGTAACTGTAGGTAATGATGCTGTTCATTTATACTTAACTTATAACCTTACCGGTAACTGGTATATTGGAGATGCACATTGTTATGCAGGAAGAGAATCACTTATTCCACGAAACACAGATGGGAACCCGGTTCACGGACAATTTCCAGGTAAGCAAGTTTTAAATTTCTGTGACCTTAGGCAAACGTTTACTTTTCGTGTGCTTTTATCTTCTCTTACTACTGATAATAATGCACAGTGCCAAACCAATGAGCAGTATTATGTTGCTATGCGGGCTTCTGTAAGACAAATCAGTAACCCGGCGGATTGTGTTGCGGGCAGTTCACAGGCAGCATGGGGAGCGCCATTCTTAATTAATCCCGGTAGCGCAGACGAATGGGCAACCGCACTATATTATTGTAAGCAGGATTGCACTATACCTGCAATAACCTGGTGTGCATATTCACAAGGTTATTGGTTCTCTAATTCAAACCCACTTGCGAACTGGTGTCAAAATGTAAGATTTGGAAATTTAGAATTAAGCGAACAGCAGGGCGATTCCCTGTGGCCGCCTCAAAATAATTGGGTAAGGAGAGCCCTGTTCCAGGCGTCGGCTTTACAACTCAGCAGGAGCTGCGCCAATAGCGGTAATCCGATCCCTGGTTCAATAATCAATGATTACAGTAGACTGGAAACTTTTCTATCCACATTAACGCATGCCCATTTACAAAATGGAACATTTCCTGTAACTACAGATACGACTGGTGTACGGGCCGCGACAGGTAATATTGGTAGATGGATCTGCAATAATCACTGTACTTTAAATCCTGACCCGACAGCTTGCTCCGGATTTTGATAAACTATATTTGTATCCTGCTAAACTCTGCACCATGGCGCGGAGTTTTTTATTTGTAGCTAATTGACCAGGTCTTGCAAAACGTCCGAAAATTTCATCGAAGAATCTAATAGGGTATCTAAATAGTTGATCACTTTGCATCATGATCTCTCAATATTTTTTCAATTTCGCCATGTCCCTTTTTTCTTGCCCATGCGATTGGCGTGGACCACGGAGCCCCGGATTTATTAACATCGGAACCTTTAGAAATTAAATATTTAACCATTTCAACTTGTCCCCATCTTACGGCCATGCCTAATGGCGTAGATTGATATTCTTCATCAACAGGGTCTAGCTCCGCTCCATGCTTAATTAATAACTCTGCTTTCTGAATTTCTCCCTTTTGCGCCATATCATGTAATAGCGTAACATGGTGCCAGCTCATCACATTGGGGTTCATTCCTTTTTCCATAAGAAAAACTGCGCTATCATAACGCTCAAAATAATAAAATTGTGTCCACTTCAAAACATCTGGAACCTTTGCACCATAGCTCATTAAAAGCTCCATCATTTTCTGATTGTTTTCTTTGGCAGCAAATAGCATGATGCCTTCGCCCCAAAAATAAGTTTCATCTCTTGCGAATTCCGGATGTTCTTTTAATATGGCCTCAACTTTATTATAACCGTTTTTATTAACGGCATGCTCAAAATCCAGCTGCAATTCTGTCCTATTGTACAAAATTTCACCATTATCACCTTTATATTTTTGCAATGAAGAATTGCCAGCGTATTCATTTAGCAATTTCCCGATCTGAATGTTTTCCCTATCCTGTGCGATGGTCTGAAGATTATCCTGGAAAGGATAAATTTTATATGCAGGGTCATGAGCTCCATTATCAAGCAGATATTTTACCAGATCAAGATGACCTTCACGAACGGCAAAATGTATCGGGGGTGTATAATTGTATTGCGCATAAAGTAATTCATGACATTTATTCGCCATCCGCTTTATTGTTTCAAGATCGCCCCTGTTACTTGCAAGAAGAATATTCCAAACTTCGGTTGTGGTGGAAACAACATTGTTTGAAAGCTTCATTGGCGAGTCTAGTTTTAATTCGATCGGCTGAAGCATACACTATTTGACCATCAAATTTAATCAAATAGTCTCCTTAACATGTTTCTTAATGCATCAAATTTCATCGTAGAAACGTAATCACCTAGATGGACGCTTTTGATACTGCAAGTTATTTCTTTCTCTATATGAAAATACCAAGGTCTTGTGGGGTCACTTAAATCATATACCGGAATAGAGTCATTTTGATATTTTGTAAGGTTCAAGTTCAATTTCAAGACTAATTTCCCCGCATTTTTATATTCAATATTTATAAGTTTATTATTTATTTCGACTTTGCTTGCAAGCATTAATTTACCCTCGTGCAAAATATTCTTACGATCGGTTCCAAAAAGTAAGGTATCCTTCGTTGGTAATATTATCTTATAAATAATCGTGTCTTTTTTGGGTGGCAATTGCATGATCCCACCACCATCCTTCTTACTAGTTATTGAAACCTGCGCTGACGCCTTATTAATAAAAAAACAGACAAGCATTGTTATTAAACAGGAAATCTTACTCATAAAATTGCTTTAGGTATTCATATGATTCAAAAAAAGTCTTAATTACATAAAAACGTCTTCACACGAATTGTTCAAGCAACTCAATTCTCTTTTCAATCGGTGGGTGTGTAGCAAATAAATTATCCCAGGAGGCTGATTTATGAGTTGACGGAGTAGGGTTGTCAATAAATAATTGCGCCACATCCCGGTTTTCTACTGCTTCAATATAAGGATCAGTGGAGATTTTTTTCAAAGCATTGGCAAGTGCATACGGTTTCTTTGTCATATCTGCGGCGCCGGCATCGGCCAGGTATTCTCTTCTTCGACTAATGCCAAACCTGAGTAACATAGAAATAAGATAAGCAACCGCGGTAACAACGATTGCAATTAGTATGATCGCTCCGCCACCTTTCTCCTTCTTTCCGCCACCGGCAAAGCGTAGACTGCGAAATGCTATTTCGGCAAGAAAAGCAAAGATGCCAACGAAGATGATGGAGATGATCAACACTCTAACGTCACGATTTCTTATATGAGATAATTCATGGGCGATTACTCCTTCGAGTTCTTCATCATCGAGCTTATTGATGATTCCCCTTGACAATGTAACTGTATAACTTCTTTCATCGATGCCACTTGCAAAAGCATTTAGTGAATCATCTTCAATGATATTTACGTTGGGCATCTTCATGCCTTTTGAAATACAAAGATTCTCTACCAGGTTATACACCCGTTTATTCTCTTTCCGCTCCAGGGGTTTTGCACCGGTTGCTAAGCGTATAAAGGCAGCATGTCCTGCCCATGCGATCAGGAACCAAATGCCAACTCCTATTAGAATAAAAGGCACTACAGAAAGAAACATGGTATTGTGATCAGTAGAAATTGGGTAGTTCTCATCTGGATATTCTGACAAATTATCTTTTGCAATAAAATAAATGATGATATAAAACATTCCCAGGAGCAAAGCCGGGAATGCTATTAATAAAAGAAATGAATTTGTATTATTTCTTTGGATCTGCTGGTGAAGTCCGGTATATTTCATTTAACGCTTAAATCTGCTGGCGATAGCTATCGGGACTAAAATTTAATGGTTGGTGGTTCTTCCATTCTTGTTCTTCCTTCGGTGCCAAGATCAAACATTATCTCACGCTTAAAATTAAAATTGTTTGCAATAAGATTTGAAGGAAAAGTTTCCACGGCATTATTGTATTCAGTGGTCGCACCATTAAAGAACCTTCTTGAAGCAGCTAATTTATTTTCAATATCACTAAGCTCTTCCTGTAATTGAAGGAAATTCTGATTAGCCTTAAGATCAGGATAGGCTTCCACCTGTACTTTTAAACCCTGTAAAGCAGAAGTAAGTTGTTGCTCGGCCACAATTTTATCATCAATTGTTTTTGCCGCCATAGCTGCTGTTCTGGCTTCGGTTACCTGCGTAAGCACACCGCGTTCATGACTGGCATAACCTTTTACAGTTTCCACCAATTGGGGCACAAGGTCATGCCTCTGCCGAAGCTGCACATCAATATCGGCAAATGCATTTTGCCTGCGGTTACGTAAACTTACAAGCCGGTTATAAAGGCTCACCAGCCATAAAACAAGCGCAAGTATGATTACAACTATTATTATAAATGCCATATTTATTTGTTTACTACTAAAATTAATGAAAAAGCCCAGACATACGCTGACTCATAAAATCATTCGGCAAATGAGTGCTGCAAATGATTAGTATTATACTGCTCTTGCATGTGTTTTTTTCTTACTTTCCCGCAATATTTAATGGATATGCGAATTGTACCTTTTTCTATATCGATCATCATAACAATTGGGTTAATATATGCTTTAAATAGACCCTGGGGTGACAAAGTGCCGATGCCATTAGGAAAATTTATAAGTCCTCAATTCGGTATATGGCAAAATGCAGAACAAAGTGACAATGATTTTAATGATGATCTCAAACTGGCTGGTTTAACGGGAAAAGTTGAAGTGTTTCTTGACGATCGTCTTGTGCCACATGTATTTGCTGATGATGATGGGGATGCTGCATTTGTTCAAGGTTGGCTGCATGCAAAATTCAGGTTGTGGCAAATGGAATTTCAAACACATGCAGCCGCCGGAAGAGTAAGTGAAATTATCGGCGAAAAAGCTCTGGCTTATGACAGGACAAAAAGACGATTGGGAATGGTCTTCGCCGCTGAAAATATGCTCAGAGAAATTGAAGCAAATCCATTCACCAAAAAAGCTGTCGATAGTTACACCGCCGGCGTAAATGCATATATCAGATCGTTAAAAGAAAGCCAGCTGCCGATCGAGTACAAGCTGCTGAATTATAAGCCTGAATTGTGGACCAATTTAAAATCAGCTTTGTTTATAAAACAAATGACTGAAACACTTGCCGGTAGTGTTGATGACCTGCCTTTGACAAATGCAAAAAGTTTTTTTAGCGATAATGAATTAAAGGTTCTGTTTCCGCAGGTACCGGATTCCCTGAGTCCAATTATTCCAAAAGGAACTGCATTTGCGCCGCCGTCAATCGTACCTGTTAAACCTGCCGATGCCGATTCAATTTATCTTGGAAATAAAGATACGGTTCAATTGGTGGACAGGTACCAGCCTGATCCCAGCAACGGAAGCAACAACTGGGCAGTAGCAGGCAGCAAAACGCAAAGCGGCGCACCGATCTTATGTAATGATCCACATCTTGAATTATCATTCCCTTCTATCTGGTATGAAATGCAGATCACCACTTCAACCATGAATGCGTATGGTGTAAGCTTCCCGGGCATTCCCGGTATTGTTATCGGTTTTAACGATAGTGTAGCTTTTGGTTTTACAAACTCACAAAGAGATGTACGGGATTATTATGAAATAAAATTCAAAGATGACACCCGCCGGCAATACTGGTTTGACAGTGCATGGAAAGATGCAGTAATGCGACCCGAGGTCATAAAGATAAAAGGTAAAGCAGCTTGTATTGATACTGTTGCTTATTCCGTTTTTGGCCCCGTGATGTATGATAAAACTTTTCCTGCAGATACAATTTCATTTAAAGAGAAAAACCTGGCAGTGCGGTGGTCAGCGCATGATCCATCAAATGAATTGTTGATGTGGTACTATCTTGACCGGGCAAAAAATTATGACGACTATTATAATGCTTTAAAATATTTCACCTGCCCGTCACAAAATATGGTGTTTGCTTCCAAGCGTGGAGATATTGCGATCTGGCAGCAGGGGCGGATGCCAGCGTTGTGGGATCGCCAGGGTGTTTATGTAATGCCGGGACATGATAGCAGCTATATGTGGCAAGGTTATATCCCGATGGAAGAAAACCCTCATGTTGTTAATCCGCCCACCGGTTTTGTAAGCAGTGCAAATCAGCGACCGGTTGACAGCGCCTATCCATATTTTATTCCCGGCAAGTATGATCTTTATCGTGGTTACACAATTAATCAGCGATTAAATTCTTTGCAACAAATAACTCCGCAGGATATGATGAACCTGCACAATGAAAATTACAATTCATTTGCTCAAATGATGCGGCCGATACTTTTAAAATATGTTGATGAAAATAAATTATCGGCAGATGAAAAGAAGATGGCAGATATCGTTCGCAACTGGAACCTGAAAAATGATTATGGTGAAACAGGCCCTACTGTTTACCAATCATGGTTCGATAGTCTTGAAGTATTGGTGTGGAGCGATGACGTAAGTAAGGCTAAGAATTTATACCCCTCGGAAAGAACACTGGTAGAAGCATTATTAAGAGATAGTGCATTTCAGTACATCGATAATATCAGCACACCTGAAAAGGAAACGCTTAATGATATTGTCACCACTTCACTAAAGAAGGCAACCCCGGCATTAGTTGAGGAAGAAAAAGCCGGTAGCCTGCTCTGGGGTAAGCATAAAAATACAACTGTCTATCATCTGCTAAGAACATCAGCAATGCCTTTTGCAAGACCGTCTTTGCCTATCGGTGGCGGGCAGCATATCGTTAACGCCGTGCAACATAGTCATGGACCAAGCTGGCGGATGGTTGTACACCTAACGGACAAGATTGAAGCTTATGGAGTTTATCCGGGTGGGCAAAGTGGTAATCCCGGCAGTAAATACTATGACTCCTTTGTTGACCAATGGGCAGCAGGAAAATATTATACCATTTGGTTCATGCATGCCGGCGACAAGCTGGATAAAAAAGCCCGGTGGAAAATGACATTTGACAAAATCTAAACAAAAAATGAAGTTTTTAATAGCCATAATATTAACTGCCTTACTAAGTTTTATAGCCGGAATATATGTTCCATTGTGGTGGTTCTTTGCAGTTGTTGCTTTGCTCGTAGCTTTACTGATTCATCAAAGTGGGGGTAAAGCATTTTTTGCAGGTTTCCTGGGTTTATTTCTGCTTTGGTTTATATTGGCGTTTTGGATGGATAATGCAAATGATGGAGTGTTGTCGGCAAAAATTGCTTCGCTGCTGCCATTGGGCGGATCAAAATGGCTGCTGCTGATTTTTACCGCATTAATAGGAGGTCTTATAGCAGGGTTTGCCGCGCTAAGCGGAAGTTATCTTCGATCAACACGTACAAAAAAACAATTTTGATAATCAGTTCCATGAAAATAGTCTTTCAATTTTTATTTCTTGTTTTAATAACGGCAACTACATTTTCTCAAACAGTGTCCGGTATTGTAAAAGATGATAAGGGCAATCCAATGCCCAATGCTTCTGTTTATATCAAAGACAGAAAAGGTGGTACCTCCTGCAATAGTAAAGGGGAATATTTTTTGAACCTTTCTCCCGGAAATTATACACTTATCTGCCAGCATGTAGGATATAGAAGGGAGACAAAAGATATTACTGTTGCTGACACGGATATTACTGTCGACTTCGTGATCAGTCTTGTTGACTTTACCATGGAAGAAGTGGTAGTGCGCTCAGGAGAAAACCCTGCCAATGATATAATAACGAATGCGATCCGCATGCGGCCGTTTTACCAAAAACAACTAAATGAATTTATTTGTGAAGTTTATACAAAAGGCCAAATGAAGCTGCGTGACTATCCGAAAAAGATCCTTGGTCAAAAACTTGATTTTGGGGATGGAGATACCAGTAAGAACAAGATGATCTATTTGTCCGAAACCATTGCAACTTATTCTGTTCGTAAACCAAATGACAGGAAGATCGAGGTACATTCTTCCAAAGTAAGTGGAAGCAGCAACAGCTATGGATTAGCTGCGCCGGAATTTTATTCACTGTACGATAACAATGTACAGATCGGTACCAGTCTTAACCCAAGAGGATTTATTTCACCCATTTCTGATAATGCCAAGAACTATTATAAATATAAATACGAAGGCACTTTCTTTGAAGATGGAAAACAAATAAGCCGTATTATAGTAACGCCTAAAAGAAAATACGAGCCGCTTTTTTCAGGCTATATAAATATTGTTGAACATGAATGGCGCATTCATTCATTGAAGCTCCAATTAATAAAGGCTTCACAAATGGAGTACCTGGATTCATTGATCATTGAGCAACTATATGTTCCCTATAATGATAGTTTATGGGTATTGCATAACCAGATCCTTTACCCATACATTAAATTCCTGGGTATCGATGCTTATGGAAGTTTTGTGAATGTGTACTCTAAATTTGATCCTGCTCCTGATTTTAAGAAGAATTATTTTGACAATACCATTTTAAAATATAATGACAGCGCCAATAGAAAAACTGAAAGTTTTTGGGATGAGACCCGCCCAATGAAATTATTGGATGAAGAAATGAGAGATTACCGGAAGAAAGATAGTGTCGAACAATTAAGTAAGAATCCGTCTTACCTCGATTCGCTTGACCGGGTAAAAAATAAAATTTCCATAATGGGTATTTTATTGACCGGCCAAACGTTTACGAAGAAGAAAAAAAATGAAACGTTTTATTTCCGGCCATTAACTGAGCAGGTGAGTTATAATATTGTGGAAGGGCTTGTAATGAATGCGAGCGGAACTTACACAAAACGGCTCGACACGACTGTGGGACGAAGATCATTACAAATTACCCCAACTATTCGTTATGGATTCAGCAATCGGCATTTTAATGCCTGGCTTAGCGGCACATATACGTATGGCAAAAAATATGTTTCATCAATAAGTTTATCCGGTGGTAAGAGAGTGTTCCAGTTTAATAATTTGAGCCCGATTGGACCAAGAAGCAATACTCTTGCCACGCTTCTGGGCAGAAAAAACTTGCTTAAACTTTATGAAGCATGGTATATGCGTGGCTCCATAACAAAAGGTATTGGCGATGGCCTTACATGGAGTGCAGGATTTGAATACCAGGACAGGATGCCGTTGGATAATACAACCGACTATTCATTTTTCCATCCAAAAGGTGGTGGATTCACGCCTAATTATCCAACAGAACTAATGACTGAAAACATAAAAAGACACCAGGCATTTGCGTTAAATTTTGGTATCACCTGGCAACCTGGCGCCAAATATATTGAGCTGCCGGACAGAAAAATTAATATTGGTTCCAAGTGGCCGACTTTTTCTATTGGCTATTCACGCATATTTGATGAAATAATTGGTAGCGATGTTGATTACACCCGGTGGCGTTTTTCAGTAACTGATATTTGGCGATTGAAACTTCTTGGTGTTTTAAATTACCGACTCGGTATGGGAGGCTTTATTGAAAGGAACAAGGTGGAGGTTCCGGACTACCAGCATTTCAACGGAAATATTTCGACGATAGCCACTGCATATCTTAACAGTTTCCAGATATTACCGATCTATGAGTTCAGTAATACGTCAAAATTCTACATGCTGGCTCATGTGGAGCATCACTTCAATGGATTTCTTACCAATAAGATCCCGGGTTTCAGAAAACTCAACTGGTATTTGGTGAGCGGTGTAAATACATTCCATTATGACAAAACCAACTATACGGAGGTGTTTGTTGGTCTTGAAAACATTTTCAAATCTTTCCGTATTGATTACTACTGGGCATTTAAAGACGGAAGTAAGTATGGAAACGATTTCCGTATCGGACTCGTATCAAGACTTGGCCGGGGACAGGATGATTAACTATTTGGAGTTTGAGATTTGAAATTTAATACTAGTTATCGATAGCTTATCTTCATAGCTGCAGAGCCTCAAATCTCAAACATCAAACCTCAAACTCTCCTTATCTTTGCTTCGCTTTAGAATTTTGCCCAACCTGCAATTGGGATTCTGAGCCAATCCTGAGCTTGTCGAAGGATAGAATTAAAATTCAAAGATCATGGCAGCATTACACAATCGTATCTCCCGCAAGGAGCTAAAAGAACGCATTAAGAACGATCCGACACCACGTATTACCATTTCGTTTTATTGTTATTTTAAAGTTGAAGATCCTGCACAATTCAGGAATGAGCTTTATCGTCAATTAAAGGAATTGGGTGTATTAGGCAGAATTTACGTGGCCTCAGAAGGGATCAATGCGCAGATAAGCCTGCCAACTGCAAAGCTTGAAACATTCCGTACCTATCTCTATTCTATAGAACCACTGAATGGACTTCGTCTCAATATTGCCGTCGATGACGATGGCAAAAGTTTCTATGTATTGGATATAAAAGTGAGAAATAAGATAGTTGCCGATGGAATTCATGATCCATCTTTTGATATGGCAAACAGGGGTCGTTATGTAAATGCAGAACAATTCAACCAACTGACCAATGATCCTGATACCATAGTCATCGATATGAGAAATCATTATGAATTCGAGGTCGGGCATTTTGAAAATGCGATGGAAATTCCTTCGGACACATTCCGCGAACAGTTACCGATGGCGGTTGATATGATGAAAGATAATAAAGACAAAAATATCATCATGTATTGTACCGGCGGTATACGCTGTGAAAAAGCATCGGCATACATGAAGCACAGTGGTTTTAAAAATGTTTTTCATTTGGAAGGAGGGATCATCAACTATGTGAACGAGGCAAAAGAAAAGGGATTAGAATTAAAATTTCATGGAAAGAATTTTGTGTTTGATCAAAGGCTGGGAGAGAGGGTGACAGAAGAAATTATTGCGCAATGTCATCAATGTGGCAAACCTGCAGATACGCATGTAAATTGTGTAAATGATGCCTGCCACCTTTTATTTATCCAATGTGATGTATGTAAAATGAAATATGAAGGAACCTGTAGCAAGGGCTGCCAGGATTTTATTCATTTGCCCGAAGAAGAGCAAAAGAAATTAAGAAGCGGGATTGATAAAGGGAGGAATGTTTTTAATAAATCGAAACAGTTGGTAATTAATTTGCAGAAAAACAAATCTCAAGGATAAAGACTGAATGCTTCAGACTCTTAAATTTCTAAAAATCATTTCGATCATGATCGCCTTTTTTAGCGTGTTTCTAATAATTCTTATCACCTCATGTAAATACCAGGCAAAAAAGGAAGCAACCAAAAACCCCGCAGATAGCACAGATAAAAATGCTGCTCCGCAAAAATCAATGAAAGGGTTTGAACTTTATGCCTGGGAAAAAGATGGAAGTATTTTTTTTACACTTTTGCCTGGCACGAACAGAGAAAAAACATCAGTGGAAATTTATGACAATAAAAATGCAGTCGAAGGCATAAGTGCGGTCGAAAATAAGATCAATAGGATTGACAGTGGAGAATATATATTTTTAAAACCCATCCATATTGACACTAGTGATTTAAAACCATTGATAGAATATATGAAGCGAAAAAAATTAAAGGTTACAATCCTTCCTTAAAAACAAAATAGTTTCGGGCAATGTCGAATTTTCTAAACCCTTTCAATCTTACAAATAAAACAACCTGCCTCGGCATTTCTTGCATGCAGGTATTCAATATCAGGTCGCTTTTCAAAAATTTTTGTTATCAGTAGATCCACATCATCATCACCTACTAATTGCGTAAGAACCATCATTTGCTCTTTGGTATACCCGATCAGGGTCAACGGAAAACTTTCTTTATTCGCTTTTATTTCGGGCGGAAACCTGTGAATGTCGCTATAGGTTTCCACATCATTTTTATGAATAAATACCGGTCCTGGCTGATTGAAAACATTGTCGATTGTAAAGGGGCTATGAGAAATTAATAGTCTTACATCCTCTCCAACCTTAAAAGGCTCAAGAGAAACCCGGCAAGGGCCTTTAGCCGTCGCAAGCTGTTCAATCACCTTGTGACCAAAATCATCTTTATTATTTTCCCTGATCTTGTTTGCGTATTCCCTGCTAAGTGGAACAATTTTAAACTGTTTCATTTGAAATAAGATTTACTTATACAAAAATGAAAAGTTTGTCATTTTACGACAACCCGAAACTTGCTGAGTTACTGTAATGCACGTCTAAGAGGATTAGCCAAACAAGGTATTGACTATAAATTTCCCAACTTAAGTATGATGGTCATACCTTGAAGTTTTTGCGTTGTACTAATTCTTATTTCAATACCTTTAAAAAAATTGTGATTATGAAATCGGGGCCAATAATTCTAATTGAAGATGATAACGATGATCAGGATGTTTTTCAGGATATTCTCAAAGACCTTCAGGTACCAAACTCTGTAATATGGTTTCGGAATTGTGATGATGCATTTTCCTATTTAAAAACAACATCAGAACAACCATTTATCATTTTTTGTGATGTGAATTTGCCGGGATTAAACGGTGTGATATGTAAACAGCAAATTGATGATGATAAAGAGCTAAGAAAGAAAAGTATCCCTTTTGTTTTTTATTCTACTTCTGTTGATCAGAAAACCGTTAACGATGCCTATACAAAAATGACTGTACAGGGTTTTTTTCAAAAGAAGAGCACTTACAGTGAGTTGAGAGACACCATTAAGGTGATTGTTGATTACTGGGAAGAATGTAAGCATCCGAATACGAAATAGAATTATTGTTTTAAAGGAATGTTGGTGTTCCTGGAAACGAAAATAAGATGATTGCTTACGAGAATAAATTCAATTGTGGTCAATAAAGCTTTCCTGTCCTCATATTAACCTGGAATATTTTCTTTGACTTTCTCGTAAATTCTATCCCAGTGTAATAATCACGATAGGTATAGGTATGGTGAAAGCCAACTAATTCATAAGTGTTTTGTTGTCGAATGGCCTTGAATACGTTCGGGCCTAAATGGATATATAAACCAGAGCTATCAAAAAATCCCCAGTAGTTTTGCAATATCTCTTCTTTTCCATTATTTGCAATATAAACTTCATCAGTTAAGTTACCTTTCTTAAGCCAGAATTGGGTGTATCGCGGTTTATTTTCTTTGAAGTCCTGGAAACTTAAAAATACGCCCTTCTCCAGAATGCGTTGATTTAAAACTGGTATTTGAAACCTATTGTTATAAACGGTGTGTATTTCATCCAATTTGATCTTTCTCTTATTCAAAATGGCCTGAGAAACTGAAAGCGAGTTAATTTTTCTTGCAACCGAATCAAATGGTAAGAAAAAGAAATTATCAATCTTATTCTTACTGTAACCGCTAAGGCTAAGAATAATACCATCAATTTTAAAGAAAGCCTGGAAACTGGAATCTGATTGAACAAAGACATCTAATTCGGTTACGATTGACCCCCCACGGTCGATATCATCTTTGTAAACGTCCTTGATGTTTTTTTGCCTTTGAACTCCCGCCGGCATTCCAAACTGCAACCAAAATGTTTGGATAACAATGAAGAGATTTTGCTGGGAATTGGTATCCAGGTTATTCCTGAAATACCCAGTTAAAATTTCAGACCAACTTTTTTGAAGAACTATTTTCGAATATTTGTTACTGATCTTATCATAGGTATATCCCGTTTTAGTTGAATCAAATCTCTTATCGATAACAATGATCTTTTTGAAAGGCAATTTTGGGCCACTGGCATAGTGAATATCTTCAAAAGAATAGAAGTTCTCCCTTGCGCTTTTTATGAAATGGGTTTCGTCTTTTTGAGCATGAAGAACAAAAGGTCCAATCAAAACAAGTGTTGCTACAAAATAGTTTATGTTTATCATTCGATAATTGCCTGTTTTACATTTCAATCTGAGCAACATCACTATGACATCAAAACCATTCCCCCATTTTTTTTAACTCAACGTTTCCGCCACTAAAAATAACACCAACTCTTTTTCCTGCAAAGAGATCTTTATTCTTTATTAATGCAGCAAGGGGTACAACGCCACTCGGCTCAATGACAATTTTCATTCTTTCATATACAAGTCGCATAGCAGCAATAATTTCGTCATCGCTAACAACCAAAATATCCTTTACATATTCCCGAATAATAGAGAAAGTTTTGTCCCCAAGCGTCGTCAACAACCCATCAGCTATTGTTTTTACATACGGTGCTTTTTCGATCTTTCCATTTCTTAATGAAAGTATTGCATCGGCAGCTCCCTCTGGCTCACCGGCATAAACATCAGTTGATGGAGAAAAATAATGAGCACTTAATAAGGAACCACTAAGCAGCCCGCCACCACCAACAGGAGTAATGATAAAATCAAGCGATGGAATTTCTTCAATCAATTCTTTTGCAGCGGTTGCCTGTCCGGTGATCACACGATGATCGTTATAAGGGTGGATAAACTCGGCCCCGGTTTTTTCTACCACTTCCTGCAATTTTTTTTCTCTTGCCTGTTGATTGGGTTCACAAAAAAATATTTCTGCTCCATAACCCTTAACAGCATCCACTTTTACTGCAGGTGAGTTATTTGGCATTACGATATATGCTTTAACGCTTACCTCTCTTGCGGCATACGCTATTGCCTGCGCATGATTACCGGATGAGTGGGTAGCGATTCCCTTTTTCATCATTTCTTGTGGCAATGTTAATACTGCATTCATGCCCCCGCGAATTTTGAATGCCCCGATCTTTTGGAGATTCTCGCATTTAAAAAAAACGTTTGCGCCGGAAATAGTATTGATTGTTTCAGAAGTCAGGACGGGTGTTTTGTGTATGAATGGCTTTATTCTTTCGTGTGCTTCTTCGATATGTTGCTTTGTTATTTCCAAAATGAATTTGTTTATTTTTTATCCCGGGGCTAAAGCCCGTAGCAAGTCACCGGTAAAATGTTTTCAATGAATTAAAATAAGCCTTAAGGCTTGGGATGAATATTTATTCAACGGGTATCCATTTCAAACAAACAGGCTTCGAAACAGTGATCCTTTTCTCTGTATCCGTTAATAAGCCAGTTTCTTTGTCTCTCTTAAAAATCACGATCTCATCACTGTTTTGATTGGCAACCAAAAGAAAATTTCCAGTGGGATCCAAGTTAAAATTTCGTGGCGTCTTTCCCATCGTTGATTGGTGATCGATCCAACGAAGTTGACCGTTGCCTGGATTAATACTAAAAATTCCAATCGTATTACTTTCCCCACGATTGGAACAATACAAAAATTTTCCATCCGGCGAAACATGAATATCAGCACTGCCAACTGTTCCGGTGAAATCTCTTGGTAAGCCGGAAATATTTTGTAATAAACTTAAATGACCATCACTTTCGATTTTATAAACTGATATGCCACCAGTCATTTCTTCGACCAGGTAGGCATATTTCCCGTTGGGATGAACATCAATATGCCTGGGACCAGCACCCGGTTCTGTAGCGACGGATGGAATGCGCATCTCTTTAAGCTTACCTGTTTTGCTATCAAAATTGTATAGCATCACCATATCCATTCCAAGATCAGGCACATAAAGGGTTTTATTATTCTTACTTAAAACTGTTGCATGTACATGGGCCGATTCCTGCCTTTCTGAATTAACACTGCTTCCTTCATGTTGAATAACCTGTACTGCAGAATCGAGACTACCATTGGACTTTACGGGTAATACGGCAAGGGAACCGCTGCTATAATTTCCAACAATCACCCATTTGCCATTTTTGTCTATTGAAACGTAACAAGGATGTTTGCCACCGGATTCCTGCCTGTTTATAAAATTGAGTCTTCCCGTTGTCTTATCAAATGAAAATGCAGCGACGTGACCAGTGACAGTAAACCTGGCACTGTCCGCATTCTCGTTTACAGCATATACATATTTCTGATTGGGAGAGACGGCGAGATAGGAGGGGTTTGATGTCTTTACAGAGCTTACAAAACTATTTTCACCTGTTTCGGTATTGAATTTATAAACATACACACCTTCGCTTTTCTCAGAAGTATAGGTGCCGATGAGCAGAAACTGCTCTTTGGTTTTTTGGCTGCAAAGGCTTAGGCTAAGAATAAGACTTAACCCCAAAAAAAGAAAATTAGATTTTCGCATGTGATATTTCTAGAGTTTTAATGAAGCAGCATAGTCTGCTAATGTCGTGGAAGGTTTACCAAGATCATTCCATGTACTTTCACTCTCAAATTTCTCGGGATATTTATTGAGCGCCTCACAAATATGATACGCATAGTTCATTCGCTGATTTAGCAGCCCCAGATATTTTAAAGGCGCCAGGGGAGCTTTCATCGTTTTTATTGGAGACTTTACATTCTGAATAAAAACTTTTGCAGCTTCATCAAACGTAAATGGTTCCAATCCCTGTACGCTATACTCCTGATTGCTGTTATCAGCTTTCTTTAATGCCCATGCCACCTGCACACCATAATCTTTACCAGCAATAAACCACATTGGCGCTTCTGATTTTCCTGCAAGCATTAGCCGGCTTCCTTGTAACATCTGCCTGTCAAGTGTCTCCATAAATGTGGAAGGATAAAATATACTGTAGTTTAACCCGGACTTTTTAATCGCATCTACTGCCGCCTGCTTCAGTTCAAATGACCACCACTTAAACCCATTCATTCCCTGGTAATTTTTTATTAAAGATGATACATAAGCAATGCGTTTAATCCCGGACTTTTTAGCTGCTTCAATGATATTAGCGACCCCTTCTCTCTCCGGTTGCGGCTCATTCTTTTTAGACGACTGCGCCACAGAAAGATTTGCATAAACCACTTCATGCCCGGCCATGGCTGCTTCCAGCGAAGAAACATCAAACACATCACCCTTCACCACGGCAGCATTCGGAAAAAGCTTTTTCATCTTGTCAACGTCTCTTGCAAGCAATGTAACCGGAAACCCGGCCCGCATTAATTCAAGAGCCACTGGTTTACCCAACATACCTGACGCACCAATAAATAATATTTTTTGCATAAAGAGAAATTAAAAAAACAAAGGTATCCCTTTCAACGCTTGTAAAAATAAGGCTGATGCGAAAAGGAAGTACACGGCGGAAAATAAAATAGTTTGAGTTTTTGTTTTTGAAATATAATATCCGAATAAGGGTAAAACCTGTAATGCATGGATACCGGGGAAATGGGCGATGCGAAGATCGCCATATTCTGTGCTCCAGTTCACTACCGCGAGACCAGGGCCACCATCAGGACCACCAACTGTATTAAAAAGGCCAAACCAAAACAACAATGCATTCCTTCTTTTCAGCTCAGCGAAGAAATTCATAAAAACGATTTAATAGTTTGACGCAAAATATTGTTTTGTTTTTACTACACGTACCACGAGGTACAATAACAGGCCAATTGGCCCAAGCATAAAAGTAAGCAGGAGGCAGGGTATCAGGATCAAATGATGAATTCCATATTTCTGTGCATTCTTTTTTATCCAAATGCCTGTAAGCAGATCAAAAGCCAGGTAGTGCACCCAACCGGCAGTTACTGCAGTCTTATCCGTGAATAGTTCCATTACGCCATTCAGCGAACCAAATTTTTGAAAATCCTCCGGACGAAAGACCTGGAAAATAAGCCATGCATAGACAAGCGCAAACAACGTGATCACAATGCCTATAAGAAATTTATCGAAACTGCTCCAAAATGGACTGAGAATGATCAGGACCAACCAACCCACCATAGCAATTGTGCTGCAGGTTTGAAAAACTGAATCAGGTGACATGTTTTATAACTTTAAGTGGAAGAATATTTATTCAACGATGAAATGATACGATTGTAAGTTTCCTCTTCACTTAATTTTTCGGCAACAAATTTTTTCCCGATCAATTTTTCATAAAGTTCAATATACCGGAGTGAAATAATATTCACCCATTCATCACTCATTGCAGGAACTGTCTGTCCTTCCTTACCCATAAAATTATTGGCGATCAACCATTCTCTTACAAATTCTTTGCTTAATTGTTTTTGCCTTTCACCTGATTTTTGCCTTTCTTCAAATCCATCTGCATAAAAATATCGTGAAGAATCGGGAGTATGTACTTCATCCATCAGGTAAATCTCATCGCCTGATATCCCGAACTCATATTTAGTGTCCGCTAATATTAAACCTCTTTTTGCTGCAATTGCTTTTCCTCTTTCAAATAGTTGCAGTGCATATTGACTAAGTATTTTCCATTCTTCTTTTGTTGCCAGGCCTCTTTCAATTATTTCATCCGGTGAAATATCTTCATCATGTCCGGCATCGGCTTTTGTGGAAGGCGTGATTATTGGTGTTGGGAAAAGATCATTTTCTTTTAATCCCCTGGGGATTGTTGCGCCGCATAAGTTGGTTATTCCGGAATTATAAGTTCGCCATGCATGCCCTACCAGATTTCCCCTCACAACCATTTCAATTTTAAATGGCTTACATTTTTTTCCGACAGAAACATTTGGCGCAGGTACATCCACCAGCCAATTTTTACAAATGTCCTTTGTTTCGCCAAGCATGTATGCTGCAATTTGGTTTAACACCTGCCCTTTAAATGGAATAGCCCGGGGCAGTATCACATCAAATGCAGAGATGCGATCTGAAGCGATCATCACCAGCCAACCGTCGCTGATAAAATAGACATCGCGAACTTTTCCTTTGTAAAAACCAGCTTGATTTGGGAAACTATAATTAGCCATGCCCGAAAGTAAACAGGTGATAAAATTTGCCCAATCAGGAACTGTTTAAGATTTCAACAACTTATCCTTACTGTCTAAAAATTAGATTTTTACATCCAAATTACTATTCTTACTTTGCCACTACATTTTAAAACCAAAATTACCTAATATGAGTAAAAGCCTGCGCTTTACGGCTGCTTGCCTGATTACTGTATTATTTTCATTTCAAGCTTTGGCGCAAACCGTAACCATAAGCGGAACCATTCGCAACTCCACCTCAAAAGATCCCATCCCTGCTGTTTCTGTCGCTATTAAAGGAACTTCATTAGGAACGTATACGGATGACAAGGGATTTTTTTCAATTAATACTTCGGCAAAACTTCCAATAACTCTTGTTCTAACCCACTCTGAATTTGAAATGAAAGAAATGGAGATCAGCAACGCTACGTCTCCTGTAGAAGTGGATATGGTAACTAAAATTACAATTGGCCAGGAAGTGGTTGTGGCTGCTGCCCGTTCACAACAAAGAATACTTGATGCCCCGGTTACCGTTGAAAGGCTAAGTTCTTCTGCACTTCGAAATGCTGCTGTTCCAAATTATTATGAAGCCATAGCAAACCTGAAGGGTGTTGATATGCATACTGCGAGCATAGGCTTTAGAACAGTTACCACACGTGGTTTTGTTAGTAGTGGTAATACACGATTCAATCAATTGATCGATGGAATGGATAACCAGGCTCCGGGGTTAAATTTTTCAGTTGGAAATATTGTTGGCCTTACTGAGCTTGACGTTGATAATATGGAGCTATTGTCCGGTGCATCGTCTGCTTTATATGGTTCAGGTGGCATGAACGGTACATTGCTTATTACAAGCAAAAATCCATTTAAATACCAGGGATTAAGTTTTAATGTAAAACAGGGTATAATGCATATAGATGGTAAGCAAAGACCTGCTGCACCTTACTACGACTGGACAATGCGTTGGGCAAAAGCTTTTAATAATAAAATAGCATTTAAGTTTGCCTGGCAGCTGGTAAAAGCCGAGGATTGGCAAGCCACAGATTATGATAATGTTGCCAGAACAAGTGTTTTAAGTAAGATAATCCCTGGTGATCGTAATACAGATCCGAATTATGATGGTGTAAATGTTTACGGAGATGAAACCACTGCTAATCTTTTTCTTGTTGGAAATGCTGTTCAACAGGCATATATAGCAGGCGTAAATCAAGCCTCCGGCGGACTTATTCCAAATATTGTTACAAATTTAAATGCGCAAATACCAAATGGTGCAAACCAGGCAACAAGAAATGCAGTTTATGGAATGTATCCTGCCGCGTTGCAGCCAACCCTGATGCAGTTTGACCCGCTTTATTGGGGTTTACGAAACAATTGGATCATTCCAACCACTAATGTTTCAAGAACTGGTTATAATGAAAGAGACCTCGTTGACTATGGTGCGTTGAATTTTAAATTTACTGCCGGCTTGCATTATAAGATCACCCCGGGTATAGAAGCATCATGGAATACATACTGGGGAACCGGTACTACGGTTTACACCGGTGCGGATCGTTACTCCCTTCGCAACTTTATAATGGCTCAGCATAAACTTGAAATTCGTCATAAGAACTGGTTTGTTCGTGGATACACAACCCAGGAGAACGCTGGTGACGCTTACCAGGCAACAGCACTTGGGCGTTTAATGCAGGAAGCATTTTCACCAAGCGCTACCACATGGTATCCTGGTTATGTTTTAGCTTACACTGGTTATAAGAACTCGCTTCTTAATTCGGGTAATGTACCGAGTGAAGCGGCTGCTCATTCATTTGCAAGAAATACAGTGGATGCGGGCCGACCGGTACCAGGCACTGCGGCATTTGAATCTTCAAAAAACAGAATAAGATCAACACCTATTGGACAAGGTGGTGCAAAATTCCTTGACCGATCTGACTTATGGGCAGCGGAGGGACAAGTAAATATTTCTGATGCATTCGATTTTTCCGACAAATTAGAGATCATTGCAGGTTTGCAATGGAAGCAATGGGTGATGAACTCCCAGGGAACGATCTTTGCCGATACTGCAGGCGCAATTAAAATAAGTGAAAAAGGTGGCTATGTTCAATTAAGGAAGAAAATGTTTGACGAGTTTCTCACCCTTACAGGAGCTATCCGTTATGACAATCAAACTAATTTTGATGGTCGCTGGACGCCAAGATTCACAGCTGTCGTTAGAGTAGCAGAAGACAACAATATCCGTTTGTCATACCAAACGGCATATCGCTTTCCAACCAATCAAAATCAGTACATAGACCTGAATACTGGTTCCGTAACGTTGATCGGGGCATTGCCTGAGTTTATTACATATTATGGTTTAAATACCGGGACATACACGGCCGAATCTGTTTCTGCTGCAAGAGCTGCATTCAATCCGGCGTTGCTTCAACCTTCTAGTTTTACCGAGGTAGAGCCGGAAAGCGTTTCCTCTGGTGAGATCGGTTACAAAGGAATTCTTGGAAAGAAATTATTTGTTGATGCCTATGCATATTACAGTCGCTACCAGAATTTCTTTGCAAGTGTTGCAGTGGTAAAAGCGTCAACGCCAACAAATGCACTTAATCCATTAGCCTCAACAAGCTATTCCTACACTCAAAACAGTACGGATGTTGTAAAAGCAAGTGGCTGGGGTATCGGTATCGAGTATCAACTTCCCCGTCGTTATGTTCTGGCGGGTAATCTATTCTCTGATAAATTAAAGGATGTGCCTGCTGGTTTTATTACCTATTTCAATGCACCTGATCTTCGGGCAAACATTAGCCTTCGCAACGATAATGTTTGGAGAGGCATTGGCTTTAATATAATTGCAAAGTGGCAAAACTTTAATAATTACGAAGGAACCTTCGTAGCAGGCCAATTGCCGGCGTTTTGGTGGATGGATGCACAAGTGAGCTATAGAATGCCAAAAAGCAAGAGTGTATTCAGAATTGGAGGCAGCAATATACTTAATCACTATGCAAGGACAGGTTATGGAAGTCCTTATGTAGGCGGTTTATACTATGTTAGCTATGGCTATAATATTTTCTAAACTAGAGAGAGACAATTAATATAAGCGGCCTCAATCGGGGGCCGTTTTTTATTAAAGGTTAACTAAGCTTCCAGCTTGATTCGCCGATGCGGACTCCATTGTGGTAAAGACTAATTTTATAGGTTCCCTTTTCGAAGCTGTCTGGCTCAAGAGTAAAAATCAAATGTTTTGGCTCGCCTTTGTTGTATTCAAATCTTACTTTTCTTGTATAAATTTTTCGTCCTTCGGATTTCGTTTCAAAACTTCCTGCATCCCACACTTCGGTGTTAAGTGATTTGCCGGACGGATCGGAAACAACTACAATTACTTCAGCATTCTGCTGGTCGACAATATTATTTTGCACCGTAAAAGAAGTAACAAATTTGTTAGCCTTCTTTTGCTGGTTCGTTTCCGTTTCTTTTTGATCGGGCCGGATATTAACAGCGGCAAATTTTATCTCTGAAGCAATAAAAATAGAAGCATCATTTATTTTTTGAGTAAGCTCCTTGTTTTCTGCGCTTACCTTTTGCATGTTTTGCTGAAGTGAATTCATTTCACCATTTAATTGCGCAAGTATGCCGTTGAGTTTTGTTCTTTCATCTGTTAGCGAGGTGTTCTCAGTTTTTAAATTATCTATTCGTTGCTGCAGGTCATCTATTTTTGTTTTGGCTTCAGTAAGATCGGCCTGGGTCAGGTTTTTTCGTTTTAGAATATTGCCGATCTCAAATCGCAGTTTGTTGATCTCAGAAATTCTTTGGCCCAATTCACCTTTCAATAAATTATTAGTGGAATCGATCTCTAATTTCTCCACGCCAAGCTGATCAAGTGTGCGCGTATAATACTTCCTCAAAGAATCAGAAACTGCTTCTGCAACAGCTATTGAATCCTTTACAAAAATTTCCCTTGTCTGGTTTGAATACCGGCTTTTGTCATAAATATGGTAAACCCAGGTAATGATCAACCCGCCAGCCAGCAGTGCCAAAAGAAGTGATTTGGTGTCTCTCATCCGGGGTCAAGCTAATTAATTATTGAAAACAAGTAACAGGTAAAATGGCAATGTGGAAAAATCTAAAATAAAAGTCCCCCGAATTAATCGGGGGACGTTGTGAATATTGGATCAAACTATATTAAATATTGCGATTAGCTAAATAATCCACCTTTTTTCAATGTTCTTACACTTTCGCCAATTTTGAAACCATTGTGATAAACCTGGATCTTATAATCACCAGTTTGGAATTTTTCCTGTATAACCGGGATCTGAACATTCTGACGGCTACCTTGCTCGTAAGGTACAGTAGTCTTGTAAGTGAATGTTTGATCGCCATCTTGTCTTGTTGTGAAAGTACCACCACCTGTAGATTCTGTTGATATAACTTTTCCATCAGGAGCTGTTACAATGATATACATATCAGCCGGGCCACTTTTTGCGATCCTGTTTTCTACGTTGAAAGACACTACTAATTTGTCTACTTTCTTCGCTGTAGTGGTTTCTTTTTCTTTACCACCATTTTTTTCATTTACAGGGGTAATTGCGATGTTACTTGCGCTGAAGGTTGAACCTACGTCAACTGTTTCTTCAAGCACTTTCTTTTCGCTTTGGGTTGTAGCCAGGTTTGATGTCAAAGAATCTTTTTCAACAGTAAGCTGTGCTTTTTCAGTTGTTAATACCTGATTTTCGCCTGTTAACCTTGTAACTTCCGTCTGCAATGTCTCGATTTGAGTGTTAAGCTCTTCGATCAATGTTTTTGCCCTTGCAAGTTCTGATGCTGTAGCATTTTTCTTTCTTAAAATGCTGCTGATCTCACCTTTTAACTTTGCAACTTCGGCTTGTTTACCAGTTAATTTGCCTGAAAGGTCATTATTAGCAACGTTAACTGAATCATACTTATCAAGTGTGAACTTGTAAAGAGACTCAAGTGAATCGCGTTGGCTCATGTAATGAACACCTTCTTCAGTTTTAGAAAGGATCTCTTTGTCAGATCTGTTGATTTTCATTAGAAAATAAGCCCATGATCCCAGGAGGGCTACTGCGAGCAATCCAATAACGATATTCTTGGAATTGCTGTTTCTCTGCGGCGTTGTTGTCGTAGTCGTTGCAGATGGATAATTAGTGTTTGTCATTTTAATTTGAATTTTACAGTTTCAAAATAATTGGATTCGTATCAAAATAAGTTGGATTATTTATTAACAGTATCTCAATTTCGTGTGTCGCACATAATGAAGAAAAACCATGCCAAAAATGGGAAAAGTTTTACTCAATAATGTCAACAAATATTCGTGTTACTATATATGAATCATTGTAATTTAGCGTCTTATGTCGCATGAAAAGATCATAGCCGAGTGGAAAAAAAAAGTTTATAAGCCGTTTTATTGGCTTGAAGGCGAGGAGGAATACTTTATTGACAAGGTAATGGACTACGCCGAGCATAATATTCTAAACGAGGCTGAAACAGGGTTTAATCTTACGGTTTTTTACGGCAAGGATGCCTCCTGGCCCGACGTAATTAATGCATGCATGCGGTACCCTATGTTTTCCGAACGACAGGTAGTATTATTAAAAGAGGCGCAGCAGATGAAAGACATTGAAAAGCTCGAATCGTATGTTGAGAATCCATTGGGCTCTACAATTCTTGTCGTTTCATACAAGGAGAAAAAAATTGATGGCCGAACAAAGTTTGCAAAACTGCTCAAGGAGCGGGGCGTCTTACTTACCACCAAAAAGATCTATGAAAACCAGCTTCCGCAATGGACCGAAGAAATTGTCACTAGTCATGGTTATGAGATCTCAAGGAAAGCAATCATGTTATTAGTGGATCATATAGGAAATGACCTTAGCAGGATCGAAAATGAGGTAGAGAAGATATTGGTAAATCTTGGCAAAAGAAAAAGCATTAATGAGGACGATATTGAACAGTTTATCGGGATCAGCAAAGAATTCAATGTTTTTGAATTTCAAAATGCATTGGCTACAAAAGACCTTTCAAATTGTATAAGAATAGTCCAATATTTTGAAGCTAATCCAAAAGCAGCGCCTATACAACTGATATTCCCATCGCTTTATTCTTTTTTCAGCAAATTATATATGATCCATGGTTTGAACAGCCGAGATGAAAAAACAGTAGCTGCGGCAATTGGCGTAAATCCTTTTTTTGTAAAAGACTATTTACAAGCTGTAAAAGTCTATAGCTTTCCACAGGTGGAAAAGGCGATATTGCTACTAAATCAATATAATCTTAAATCAGTTGGTGTATCAGATGCTGGCACCGAAGATCCATCACTATTAAAAGAGATGGTTTATAAAATAATTACTTCTTAACAAGCGACAAAACATGTTTCTTTGTACTCTATAATCTATTCAGTAAAATTGACTATATGAAAAAGATTTCCGGCTTATTTATCATCGTTGCGCTTCTTGCTTTATCAGGTTGTTTTGATACCGTACAGGAGGCAACCATTAATGATGATGGGAGCGGTTTGTATGTAAGTACAATGGATATGGGGAAATTGCTTGGGATGATAAAAATGGTTGCAGGAGAAAAGGCAGAGATGAAGGACCTGGACAAAATGAAAAAAGATACTACCATATACTTAAAAGATATTAAGGACAGTATTAAAAATCTTACTGACGCGGAAAAAAAATTGATGGATAAGGGCACTTTGAAAGTGATTATGAATATGCCAGACGAAATATTTTCAATGGCATTTTCATTTCCCTACTCACAGCCTGCTGACCTTGCCACTATCACTAACTTACTAAAGAAAACAAGACAGAATGTAATGTCTGATCAAATGGATAAATTCATGGGTGGCGATACGACAGGCACAGATAAAAAAAATGCAATGGATGACAATCCACTTTTGGGTGATCTGGGTTCAGATAGCAGTAATACCGAGGTTGGGGATTATTATAAATACAAATATGAAAAGGGAAAAATTTCGAAAAAGCTTAATAAAGAAATGTATGCTAACGTGGAAAATGATAAATCATTGACGTCGTTGAAAGAAATGAGCCAGATGGGTCTTTCTACCACTATGAAAACAATCATTAATCTTCCAAGACCTGCAAAAAAAGCTGAAGGTAAAGGAGTAAAGCTTTCTAATGACCGGAAAAAGGTTACAATTGAAGGAAGCCTGGATGATTTTTTTGAGGATGCTGCTTATTTTGAATATGAAATAGAGTATTGAACAATCGGCGATTGGCAATCGGCAATTAGCAATAAACAATTTGAGAAAGGAGTTCAATATTATAATAAAGCTGCCAATTGCTTATTGTTGTCTATTGAGACTTCTATAAAACTTGCAAACTATCAATTTTATCCTGGTCAATTTGTTTTACAAGATCTTCAAGAGTATTGTATTTTACTTCAGCTCTCAAAAATTTCTTAACGTAGACCCGCATTGTTTTGCCATATATCTCCTCGCTAAAATCAAAAACATTTACTTCGATCACTCTTTTTTTGCCATCAACTGTAGGGCGAAACCCAATGCTCATCATTCCCTTGTATTGAACATTTTCGATGGGGATCGAATTTACTTCCGTGTTATCTTCGTTTTTTATCAGGGCGCCACTATCAATACCAACGTGTACGGCGTAGATACCGTCGCCGGGAATAATTTTCTCCGGATCATGAACCCTCAGATTGGCCGTCGGATATCCTAACTGCCTCCCCAATTTATTACCATGAACAACTTCGCCTTCAAAAAAGAATGTGTATCCAAGCAGCCTGTTTGCCATTTCAATATCAGTATGTAAAATCGCCTCACGTATATTCGTTGAACTAATAGCGATCTCCTCCAAAATGTGCTTTGGTATCTCTTTTATCTTAAATCCATATTGAGGCGCTACTTTTTCCAATAATTTATAATCACCAAGCCGTTCCCTCCCGAACCGATGGTCGTAACCTATAATAATAGTATGGGGATGAAATTTTTCAACTAAAAAATTCCGGATATAATCTTCCGCAGGTTGATTTGCAAAAGCATCAGTAAAAGGAACAATTACAAGATGATCGATCCCAAGACCGGATAATACTTCTATTTTCTCTTCAAGCGTATTAATAAGTCTTACGCCAAGGATCGCCGAGGAAATAATTTTTCGGGGATGTGGATGAAACGTAATAATAATAGATTCGCCTTTTATTTTCAACGCCTCAACTTTTAACTTATTAATGATCTGGCGGTGACCTACATGAACGCCATCAAAAGTGCCGATCGTAACGACAGCATTGTGAAAATCGGGCAAACTATCAATATCTCTGTGTACCTGCATAGATGCAAAATAAATGTTCAATGTTCAATTAGCAATACTCCCGGTTCAAGTATTTTTGCCGCTCAATAGTATTCATGAGTTTATATTCAAAAAGGGGAGTATCTGCACAGAAAGAAGAAGTTCATGCTGCTACCAAACACCTCGACAAAGGGCTTTATCCTAAAGCCTTTTGCAAAATCTATCCTGATATTTTATGTGGCGACGATCAGTGGGTGAATGTAATGCATGCTGACGGAGCTGGGACGAAATCAATCCTTGCTTATTTGTACTGGAAGGAAACGGGTGATGTGTCTGTTTGGAAAGGTATAGCGCAAGATGCCATTGTAATGAATCTGGATGATCTTCTTTGTGTGGGAATTTATGACAATTTGCTTTTTTCATCCACCATTGACAGGAATAAAAAACAAATACCTGCCGAGATCCTGGAAGCAGTGATCACAGGTACCCAGGAATTTTTCGACAAGATGAAGACGTTTGGGATAAACATTGCTTACATGGGTGGGGAGACTGCTGATGTAGGCGATGTGGTAAGAACAATTGCTGTAAATGGGACGATGACCTCACGATGGCCAAAATCAAAACTTATTACCAATGAAAAAATAAAACCGGGAAATGTGATAGTGGGTCTAGCCGGATTTGGTAAAACAGATTATGAAGATGAATATAATAGTGGCATAGCAAGCAATGGGCTTACCAGTGCCAGGCATGATATGCTGCAGAAATACTATGCAGAAAATTTTCATGATTCATTTGACAACTCCTTAGATGAATCAGTAGTGTATATTGGTCCGCACCGATTGAGAGAAAATGTTCAATATTCAATCCGCAACGATCAATTTTCTACTACGGTTGGGAAATTACTGCTTAGCCCGACAAGAACATTTGCACCTGTCGCAAAAGAATTATTGGAAAATCATTTTGAAAAAATAAATGGATTGATCCATTGTAGCGGGGGCGGACAAACAAAATGTTTAAAATATGTTCCGGAGAATGTGCGAATCGTAAAAGATAATTTATTCGAACCCCCGGTTGTTTTCAAATTGATCCAGCAAGCGAGCAAATCAGATGACAAAGAAATGTACCAGGTATTTAATATGGGTACACGATTAGAGATCTATACAAATGAAAAAGATGCCGAAACAATTATCAATATTGCAAAAAACTTTGGCGTCGATGCGCAAGTGATCGGCAGGGTAGAAGAGAGTGATAAAAAAGGATTGACGATTAAAACATCGACCTTCCAAATTGATTTCTAGTTTTTCCTCTTAACCACAAAATAAACGGAGCCGATCGCCTTACCCCTTTTTTTACTATTAATATGCAAAATTGCCTTTCCCGGGTTACTTACATTAATATGAAAATTGCCATCATCACCAAGCGTTATCTTCCCTTGTGTAAGAGAAAATTCCAGATCTTCCTTCTTTACTCTAAAAACATTTATGCTGATCACATTGTCTTTACCGGCATAAAGAACATATTTTTCATTCATAACAATTTCAATCGCATCATCTTCAATTACAAAAGTTATTGGCTGCTTTCTATAAGCTTTTACCGGTCGCTTACTTTGATTTGCGGGTAACCATGAAGGTCCTTTCTTTATTATCCTGAGCACTTCCTCCTCCATGCCATAGCCGAAATTTGTCAATGTCTTTACATCAGAAATATTACCGTTCTTATCAACTATAAATTGAACAATGACTGTATAAATTCCGATGGGGGCACCATTTTCCACCGGGACATTGGGGTTCAGGTTCTTTTCAAGATATTTTCTCCACGCACCTTCCCCGCCGGGAAAAGTTGCTTCAACATCAACTTTTTCAAATATTCTCTCCTCCAATAACGAAGAATCGGGGATATCCAATGTTTGCGATAACATCGATGCTGCAATCAGTGAAAACAACAATACCAAAATTAGTCTCATATTATACCGGTTTAATTCAAATTTGGTACCCGCATAAAAATAATGCAATAATTTAATTTGTCTTAGTCCGGGCTATTATCAGCTTATGCCATATACCGCTGGTTTTATACCCATATTTTTTCGCCTTTTGAACAACTTTTTGAGTTTCTCTTGCTTTGATTCGCTTATTTTGCAGCAAACCCATTGAGAATGGCTGATAATATTATTGAATTAAGGCATGTAAACATTTACCAGAGCGCAAGTCCTGTTTTGCAAGATGTAAACTTATCCGTAAGAAAAGGCGAATTCGTTTACCTGGTGGGAAAGACAGGAACCGGGAAATCAAGCCTTTTGAAAACAATGTACGGTGAATTACCGTTAACAGAAGGGGAGGGTACAGTGAACGGATTTGACCTGAGAAAACTTGATTGGAAAAAAGTTCCATACCTGCGCAGGACACTCGGTGTTGTCTTCCAGGATTTTCAATTGCTGACGGATAGAAACGTAAATGAGAATCTTCGCTTTGTTCTTACCGCTACCGGCTGGACCGATAAAAAACTAATGGATGAAAAGATTTCTGATGTGTTGGATAAAGTGGGATTGAGAGCAAAAGGATTTAAAATGCCATTTGAATTGAGTGGCGGTGAACAACAAAGAGTAGATGTAGCAAGAGCATTGCTTAATTCCCCTAAATTGATATTGGCGGATGAACCGACCGGTAATCTTGATCCCGAAACTTCGGACGAAATCATGAATCTTTTGTTCCATATTGCAAAAGATTTTGGTACCACGATCGTAATGGCGACCCATGATTATATAGTAGTGCAAAAATTTCCTGCGAGGATGATACGTACTGAAAGAGGCAGAGTGATTGACAATGCTACCATATCAATTGAATGAGCTGCCTGGCATTTGCCCTGTTATTAAACGTTTGACCCAGTAATTTTTTCCTGAGGCCGATTTCATCTTCACCAAACGGATGAAGGTAAAGTTGTGTAATGATAGAAGCAATGGCACGACTTGTAGTTCCAATATGACAGGCATCTTCAAGCCCTGAGCCTTCAACAGCCTGATCATTAACTACACAATGCCGGCCATTGTAAAGCGCATTGATCAATTTAAGTTTTATGCCTGTTTTATTAAAAGAAGGCAATACATGAATTTGGGCATTTGTGATCAGGTCGTTTAATTCATTGGTTGAAGGATTACTGACCAGACGGGCATTTTTATTGCGTTTCACTTTCCGGATCAAACGATTGGTGGGATCTTTGCCGGCGATAATAAAGGGAATTTTTGCGAGTGAAAAAACTTTTGTCAGCAACCAAATGACAGCTTTTTCATTTTCCGCCACAGATAAGTTTCCATGATAAAGACAATACGTTCCGATTCCCTCAGAACATCTTAATTCATTGTAAGGAATAAAGACAGGCAAATAAGTTGTTAAGCTTTTATCCAATTCTTCTTTATAAAAAACAGCATCATTATTAGATACGGCAATCACTGGTAAATTATCAGGCAGCTTTCTTTCATATTGTCTTAAAAACATACTCTCATTAAGAAAGTAAAGTTTCTTAAAAAGATTCTTTTCGCTTTGAAATAACTGGCTGTAATAAAAAAACTCAACATTGTGCAATCTCAAAAAAATCCTCCTGTTTTTTTCAAGCAAAGGTTTTAAGAATGCAGTGCAATGAATTCCTTCCATTAAAACAGGATGTTCATCTTTAAGGAGGTTTTCCAGTAACAGGGGATTTGCTCTGGATTTCACAATGTATGGTACCGAAAGTGAAACGGCTTTCCAGCCTCTTGTTCTTTCATAGTAATTAACTTCTTCACAATACTTATTCAATTCATCCGCTTTGCCTCTTCCATAATCGAAACAATGAAGTTTAATTTTAATACCTTCCTCGTGCAACGCTTTTATTTTATAAAACAAGTCAACTACCCCACCATAATCAGCAGGCCAGGGCACGTCATGACAAATTATATGAAGTGTTTTACTCATTAAGTAATTGCTGGTAAAAATTCAGCAGTTTGCTTTTTTCATTTTGCCAATTCAATTCCTGCTTTGCCAGGAGGCAATTGTGTTTAAGGTGTAAATAAAGCTTTTTATCATGTAAGAGTTGATTAATTCCTTTTGCAATCGTTCCAGGATTTAAATCTTCAATAAGTTCTGCTATTTTATACTGATCATTTATTTTTCTATACTCAGGATAATTCATAGTCACCTGGGGAATACCAGCATGGATGTAATCAAAGAACTTATTGGAAAGTGAGAAGTATTGATTTAAGCCGGTTTTTTCAAACGGGTTTACAGCAATATAAGCCTGAGCAGTTTTTTCCTTCAATTCTTCCGGCTTCAGCATTCCAAAAAAAAGAATTTTAGCCGACAGATCATTTGACTGAACTACTGCCTGAATTTCTTCCATAAAATTCCCATCACCACACACCCAAAGATGTGCATCTATATTTTTCATGGCGAGGGCAAGCTTGTCAAGTCCACGGCCCTTATTCACAGCACCCTGGTATAGTATGACCGCCTGGGTTTCGGCTTGTTTATTCGAATCCACAAGCAAGGGGACATTTCGTATCACTTTGTAACTAACATTATAATTCTTCTTGAATTCCGCGGCAAGACTGTCACAAACGGTGTATCCATTTTTAAACCTGGGAACGAATTTTTTTTCAATCGTATGCCAGAAGCGATAAATGTTGGGGCGATTCACTACCTCATCCAGCTGGGAAAAATATTCATGAGCATCATAAACCCTTGTTATGCTCCTGATTTTGGAAATATAATAACACGGAAGTATAGTATCAAGATCAATCGTGCAAATGCAATCTGCTTTTTTAAAGAGGAGGTAAATGAAAAGGCGGATATTAAATTCAGCATAGAACTTTTTTCCCGAATTGAACCAACAATTCAATCGATGTTGTTTATATTTTTCGTTGGCCAATGGGAGTGAGGTCTTCAATTTTCTTCCAACAAGCAATACTTCATAACCGGCGTCAGCAAGTGTGCTGCAGATACGCTGCATTCGCTGGTCATAATTAAGATCATTTGTTACTGTAAAAATTATTCTTTTCACCGGCCACCAAATATAAATGAAAAGTCCCGCCTGAAGCGGGACTATGATTTACGGTGAAACGTTTTTACTGCATTCCCTCACCTGTATTCATACTTTCTCTTTCACCTTTCATGTTTTTGCGTTTGAAAAGATTCGGATCAAACTTTCCAAATCTCCAGTTGAAGTTAAGGCGAAGAAGTTGTGGATCACGACGACGGAACACATCCTGTGTGAAATATTGTGACTCGGCGTGTGTATAAGAGCGACGGGTTCTGAAAACGTCACTCATATTAAGTGAAATAGAAGCCGCCCTGTTTTTCAGAAATTCATATTTAATACCCATATCAGCATAATAATTTGAACGAACATATCCCTGTGCTGATGATCCCGAACCAAACATCATTCCCATGCCGCCGCCACCACCGCCACCACTACCCCCCGGAGGAAGTACAGTTTTGGAATTATACACTGCCGTCAATTGGAAAGAGAAATTTTTAGGGAGCTTGAAAGTATTGTTCACTTTTCCAAACCAACTGGCAAACTGATCTTGTTCTGGCTGTTTCGGATCATCAATATTTATCTTTGACGTATACAAATTCACATTTGAAGTGAGATCCCACCATTTGGCCACTTTATTTTTCATCGTAAGTTCAAGACCTGTTACATAACTTGAGTTTGCATTTATGAACGTAGTGATCACACGTTCTATCCCATCTATAACCTCGGTCTCTCCCTGATAGCTGGTGATCAGGTTGTCTGTATGTTTATAATAAAGGGACGCGAGGAAATTATCCTTATTCTTAAATATTTTCTGATAAGATAACTCAAATGAATTTGTAAACTCAGGTTCGAGGTCCGGATTTCCCTTTCTCGGGTTAAGAAAATCAGACTTATCAATAAACGGTGACAACTGGAAGAAGTTTGGACGATTGATCCTCCTTGTATAATTAAGTTGCAATTCCTGCTCTTTCTTTAACTTTTGGCTTAAGAAAACACTTGGGAAAAAGCTAAGTGGAAAAGTATTGCTGAACGATTCATTTGTCTTTGTCAGTTCACCATCATAACCTGAGCTCTCAACTCTAAGACCAAGCTGGTAGCCAAAAGACTTTAGATTGTTAGTATAAGTTGTATACGCAGCCAAAATATGATCCTGGGCTACATAATCTACCGATGAATTCGGTATTAGTGTAGGCTGCCCGCTTGCCGGATCGATATAATAAAATGCAGTTGAACTATTTGCCTTATTGAAAGCGGCTCTGACACCCATTTCTATTTTTGATTTATCTTTAATGGGGTTTACAAAATCAGATTGTATGACCAAACTTTCACCCGTGCCACTTGTATTTTGCTGCTGATCAAATTCACCGGCCAAGGTGCCTGAAGCATAATCATAATAATCGGTCCGGATAAGATTCTCGTTTATATTCTTTCTTTTGTTATATGTCGCATCTGCTGTCCATTCTTTTCCTGCTTTAGGAAAATTATGTTTGAAACTTAACTGTGCTCCTCTGAATTTGAAGTCACCTTCTGAATTTGTTAATCTTTCCAGATAAGAAGTTTTTGTTACGGTATAAAGAGAATCTACCAATAGCTTACTAATTGATTCCGGTGCAAATGAGCCGTTACCAATATTTGTGTTGACAGAAAGAGTGTTCCTGTTATCAATAAAATAATCAATACCCGCTCTGAAAAATTTAAAGTTCCCCTCCATTTCACTTCTGTCATCCTGGTGCATGTAAGTGTTTGGCTGATCAAGAATATTATACCGGTCAGTATAGCCGGTGCTGATTGATTTACGTTGATTATAATTGGCACTTCCGAAAATATTTATTTTGTTTTGACGAAGACTGAAATCACCGCCTATCCCAATTTTTGCTCTTGAATCAATACTTGAACGAAGACTACCATTGTATCCAACTTTTTTATTTTTCTTTAAAACAATGTTTAAAATACCAGATGTACCTCCTGACGCATCGTATTTAGCTGAAGGGTTCGTAATAATTTCAACTGATTCTATTGCATCAGCAGGTATCTGCTCAAGCTGCATTGTAGTGGGGCGGCCATCAACAAAAATCTGAGGTGCATTATTACGAAGCGTAACGTTGCCATCGAGGTCCACTGAAAGAGAAGGAACATTTTTCATAACATCAACCGCTGTACCACCCGCCGCTATTACATCTTTCTCTACATTATATATTTTTCTGTCAATACCTAATTGGAAAAGAGGTTTAGAGCCAACTACAGTCACATTGCCTAATACTTGTGCATCTATTTCCAATTTTATATTGCCAAGATCTTTATCAATTGCATTTAACATGGCACTCATATCAGCGCCAGGTTGCATTTTAATTTCAAAGCCGACCGGTTGTTCCATTGGCTTAAAACCAATCGCAGTAATTTTTAGTTTGGATTTGCCAAAAAGAGGAACATTTTCCAACGAAAACTCGCCGTTTGCTTTTGTAAGCATTCCGGCTATTATTACTTCTTTACTTTTTTTGGTGGCTGTATCGATGCGGGTTTGTACTAACTGAACTGAAGCTGCATCCACAGGTTTTCCGCTTTGAGCTTCTACGATCTTCCCATACATACGACCATTCATTTGCTGGCCATTTCCGGCCCCTCCGGGTCTCTGCATCGCGGGATTTTGGGCAATTAAGCAAAGGCTGGTAAGGTTTACTAAAAAAACGAGAACTAACTTATTCATTTTGCGAGTTTTGGAATTAGACGTGCAAAGGTGCTTTAACCTTCTCTAAATGTCATTTTTAAATGACAAAAGGTTTCTGACCATCATAAAAGGAGAGTGAAACGGATAACTACAATTTGATACAAATCAAGCGGGCAAAAGGTAAGCTATTAATACCTGGACTATGCCGATAATAAAACCGATTATTCCGCCCAGAATTTCCACAAACCGGAATTCCTTGCTCATTATCTGGTAAAGGATATTTTCCAATTTATCGGAGGAAAAAGCCGATACTTTTTCCGTAACGATCTTTTCAAGATCTAACTCCTCCTGTAAATGAACTGCATAGCTTGTCATCAGTTGCGGAAAGAGGACCTCCAGTTCCTGCATAAATATCCTCTTCAACGATTGTATTGTTTTATTACCTATAAACAGGCTAAGGAACGGCATTTCATCACTCAGTTTATCACGCAAAAATTTATCAACATGACCCTCAATCATGGGCATAAGTTTTTGCAGATTCTGGGGATTGGCTATTTTTTGTTGTATGTCATCAAAAGAGAGAAATTCTACGCTGATCATCTTGCCTAGCTTTTCAGCAAATATTTTTTGACGTTTAGGAAATATTCCATGAAACGTTATTCCGAGAATTTTTTTTGGCTCCCTTGGATGAAACAGCATTTTGATAGCGATCCAGTTTGTAAACCAACCAATGAAGGCAGAGATCAATGGGATTAAAATGAGTTGGATCAGGAACGAATAATTCATTAGTAAGTTTAGACAAAGAAACAGAATCAACAACCGGACTCAAAATCTCATTTTGCATGCAGTGGTTAATTATTTATTTTTGCTGTCGCTTAAAAATGGTAGCCATAGCTCAGCTGGTTAGAGCATCAGATTGTGGTTCTGAGGGTCGTGGGTTCGAACCCCATTGGTTACCC
>CBFGXP010000001.1:0-59421 GCA_965652775.1 uncultured bacterium | reverse complement strand
AGCCCAAAAACCAACTTCAAAATGTTTAATGCTTTTGCAGACAAAGATGAAAACCCTGAATTGCCTGGTTCGGATTGGGATTACACTTTTAGCGAACAAGATGGAAAAACAAAAGTCAGTATTACGATTTATAATGAATCCCTTGCCCGTATGGAGAAAATGATTGAAATGGGATTCACAGAAGGATTTAAGATGTCAATGAACAATTTGGAAAACCTGTTGGCAGCGCTATCAAAAAAATAATTTACTTTTTAAATTGAAGTAAGAATGAATGTTCAAGAACAAATCAAAGAGTATATTACCAGCCAACCTGAACCAAAACGCAACGACATGCAAGCGTTGCACGGAAACATTATGCAAGTAATGCCAAAATGTAAATTATGGTTCCTCGATGGCAAAGACAGCGGGGGCAAAATCGTTTCTAATCCTAATATTGGATATGGATCTTATACCATAAAATATGCTGATGGAACAACCAGGGAATTTTATCAAATTGGTTTGAGTGCAAATACAACAGGGATCTCTGTATACGTAATGGGTATAAAAGATAAACAATACTTAGCCCAGGCATACGGGAAAAAATTAGGTAAGGCCAGCGTGACCGGGTATTGCATTAGGTTCAAAGCACTGAAAGATATAAACACTGATATACTTCAGGCGGCCATACGATATGGGGTTGAGGCTACAAATAAAGAAGTAGGCCAATGAATAATTGAGAATAGACAGTATTCAACAAATGGTTGAAGTTTTTAAAACAAATGTTCAGAAAAAAGCACAATCACTTCCGATTGCTATCGGGATAAAAACAAAATATGAGAAAACTAATCGCAGCAATGAATATGTCCCTTGATGGGTTTTGCGACCACACTGCAATGAGCGCCGATGATGAAATACATGAACATTATAGTGATATGTTAAGAAATGCAGGTACGCTCATATATGGAAGGATAACCTATCAGCTTATGGAAAGCTATTGGCCAACTGTCGTAAAAAATCCGACAGGCAACAAACCAACGGATGACTTTGCAGTGCTGATAGACGATATTCCAAAGATTGTTTATTCTCGCACGCTGAAAAATGTTGTTTGGAAAAATTCAATATTAAAAAAGGAAATCAATAAAGAGGAAATTTTAGAACTCAAGCAGCAAACAGGTAAAAATATTTTTGTTGGCAGCCCAGGTTTAATTGTTGCCCTCGCTAAACTTGATTTAATTGATGAATTCCAGCTGGGCGTTCAGCCAACCGTTTTAGGAAGCGGGTTAACATTATTTAAAAACATTAAGGATAGAATCGATCTTAAACTCTTAAAAACAAAAACATTTGGCTGCGGTGCAGTATTCCTTTTTTATGAGCGTACAAAAAAATGAGAAATTATCTGTTGAAACCTCTGCCGCTCTTATTTTCTTCCATAGTCTCCGTGTTCGGCCACTATGATCGTCGCATTTACATAACAATGCCACCGTCTTTTCTATCGAGATTTGTAAAACAATAATACAATATGAGAAAAATAATTGTTTTATCGATGATTACCTTAGATGGAGTAATGCAAGCACCAGGTAGTCCTAAGGAAGATAGATCAGGCGGTTTCAAATATGGTGGGTGGACGGAACCGTATGGTGACGAAGCTTATGGTGGAGTGGTGCAAAAAGAACTGCAAGAACCTGCAGATTATCTCCTGGGAAGAAAAACATTTGAGATCTGGGAAGGTTATTGGCCTAAACACGCAGACTATTGGCCAGGTATAAATGATGGCACAAAATACGTTCTGTCTAATACCCGGAAAAAGACGGATTGGAAAAACTCAGTATTCCTCAAAAGCCTTGCAGATATTAAAAAGCTTAAAAAGTCAAAAGGATCTGACATCCACGTTTGGGGCAGTAGTCAACTCATTCAGCTGTTACTGAAGAATGATCTGGTAGATGAACTCCGGCTTAAAATTCACCCGTTGATTCTTGGCAAAGGGAAAAAATTATTTGACAATGGCCCGATCCCTGCGACATTTACATTAATAGAAAGTACCGTTACAACAACGGGAGTGATCATTGCTTATTACACACGAGCCGGAAAAGTCAGGACCGGTACCGTAGGTGTTTAAGGAGAAATAAATCCGATAGCTAAGCAACACGCAAAGTTTTCTTAGAGTCTCAATTAAACTTTGCGCTTTTGCGAGAAGTTTTCTTCCGTAACTACAATTATTGGTATCAATTTCTTTCCTTCATAGGTCATTTGGAGGAAAATCGGGATAATTTAAAATCATTAACTTTCTGGAGAACAAACTGTGCAAAGCAGAATGATTCGGCGATCTCCGCCTGAAGATTTCTGAAATTGATAGGTCGGCAACATGCAGGCTTTGAGCCGCAATCCTATAGCGCCAAAACTATCTTGAACGTAACTGCAAATCATGAATATTTATACTATGACAGATAACAAAAACTTTTTGCTAAGGAATAAAGCAACTATAATTTATAGTATCAGTTTGGCTTTTCTGCTGTTTCTTCTCAAATGGTTAGAACTTCGGTTTATAATATTTGACCATTCATTTGAAATCTACATAGGTTTTATCGCGATTATTTTTACTGCATTGGGTATATGGCTTGCGGTAAAACTTTCAAAGCCAAAAATTGAAACCGTAGTGGTAGAAAAAGAAGTGTATGTAACAAAAAATGAAAACTTTGTGCTGAATGAATCACTTGTCGCCCAACTTGAACTTAGCAAGCGGGAATTAGAAATACTGGGTCTCCTGGCCCAGGGACACAGCAACCAGGAGATTGCCGCAAAACTTTTCGTTTCGTTAAGCACCGTCAAAACTCACATTCAAAACCTTTTTGAAAAATTAGATGTGAAAAGACGGATACAGGCCGTTGAAAAAGCAAGAAGGTTAAATCTCATTCCTTAAAAATCTCATACTTTGGTATGAAAATAAACGGCACAACAAAAAAATAGCCGAAAGTATGACCGCAAAAAGCTGTGCAATAATGACATTTGCTTCACAAAACTCAAAAGAATGACAAAGAATATTATCATCTACGGGCTTATTGGAGGCATTGTCGTTTCTGTTTTAATGCTCTTTACGACCCACTACGTAAGCTTTTGTGCAGGCAATGTTGATTACGATACGAGTATGCTGATCGGCTATGCCTCGATGCTCATCGCCTTTTCAATAGTGTATGTTGGCATCCGTAATTACCGGGACAAATACAATGACGGTGTAATGAGTTTTGGCAAAGCATTTAAAATAGGGCTCATGATGGTTTTGATCGCTTCCACCATTTATGTTATTGCCTGGCTTATTGACTATTTTTTTTTCATGCCCCCCGGTTTTATAGAAAAATCTTCAGCATACATGCTTGACGAAATGAAAGCAAGCGGAGCCAGCCAGGTAGAAATTGATAAGAAAACAAAAGAAATGGAAAATTTTGCAAGGATGTACAAAAATCCATTCTTTAATGCGATGATGACCTATGCAATAATTTTACCGGTCGGGTTGATCGTAACACTTATCAGTGCATTGATCTTAAAAAGAAAAAATAGTGTAAAGCAATTTAATACTCAAACAATATGAAAAAAGTAACAGGGATCGGCGGTATCTTTTTTAAATGCAAGGACCCCAACAAAATGAAAGAGTGGTATAAAACACATTTAGGAATCGATGCAGGCCAGTATGGAGCATCTTTCGAGTGGTACGCGGATGCAGAAGGCAAAAAGAAAGGACTTACCCAATGGAATCTTAATTCCGAAACTGCAAAACTATATGAACCTTCAACAAAGGACTTTATGATAAACTACAGGGTAGAGAATTTAGAAGCGCTAGTTGAAGAATTAAAAAAAGAAAATGTAACTATCGTCGACAAGATTGAAACATATGACTATGGAAAGTTCGTTCATATTTTAGATGCGGAAGGGAACAAAATTCAGTTGTGGGAACCTGCGGATGAATAGCAGGCCGACTAACAAACTGGCGGTAGATAAAGGAAAATACAAAAGGGTTCGCTCAGACCGCCTTGAAATCAAAACAAATTGATTCAGAAGAAAATAAAAGGCGCCAACAAATGGCGCCTTTTAAATTGGTTTGTTATCCGCTAGTTTACTTTAACCAGCTTCAATGTTTGCTTGTGTGACCCTTGCAGGATCTCAACAAGGTAGATTCCGGTATGATAAGAACTTCCAAACCTTACTGTTTGATTGGATTGCACGGATGACCTTTTTTCAACAAGTCTGCCCAGGTTATCATAAACATTTAATCGTATATCGCTATCCGCATTACCGCGTAGTTGAATGTCAAAATGGTTAGGTGACGGGTTCGCCAACACTCTTATTGTAAGTTCTTTTTCATCTACAATGGTAGATCTCACTCTAGCCGTAACTGGTTCACAAGTGCCCAACATATCCCCGTGTAAAAGATGATCAGCGACCCCAGAGTGTCCAATGGTCAATGAATTTCCTTTATGACAAACAACGATCTTGTCACCCTTATTACCACCCGAAACATCCACTACATTTACTGTTTTTGTGGCTGAACCAGGGCAGCCGTTTTGATCCCGCACATTAACAGTATAGGTCGTCGAAGCAGCTGGACTCACGGTAATCGAAGAAGTAGTAGCACCATTGGACCAGGTATAGCTGTAAGGTCCGGTACCACCGCTAACATTTGCCTGTAGCATTAACGATGATGCAGGCGCGTAGGCGGGATAAACTGTGTTGGCGAGAACCCCACTGGATAATGCGAATGCATTCGGGATAGAGACATTGATAGTCGGACAAAGATTAAGAAAGCCCCTGATCTCACCACCGGGAAACGTAGATGAATGAATGTTGAGGTAAGCCCTGCCAGCCGCAATAGCTGTCCTTAAAGCAGCAAAGGCTGACGCTGTGGTGCCGCCATTGTTTGTAACATAGGTGGGGTTGTAGCTGGAAGCCAGCAGCATGTTGAATGTCTGGTCGTATGTTCCGGCGGTTACCCCAGATGGAAAGCCAGTAAAAGTGGGTAAAGTGGTTGCCACACCTGCAGTGCCTGTCCCGGCAACTGCTGTTGGGGCATGGATGTGAGCTGCCGTCACACCAGCCACTAGTCCCGAGAATGTGGCTTGGACCCTCATCGTATTGGCAACAGCATCAATTGTAATAAGGCCGGTTCCTGTCCCGGGTGAATTGTTGGGAGGTGCTTCAGCTGGCCCCGACAGGCTGACCCAATATACCTGTCCGGTGGAAACATAAGATGCTCCAAAAAAAACGATGAGAACCAATAGAGTTTTTTTAATTGCCAGGAGCCAAAGGCGTGAATAGAAGTGTTTCATAACTGTATTATTTAGATTGATTATAAACGGGTTTTTGCGCGGGGGTAAATCTAACAGGAGAACGGTTTCTGATAATTGGAAGAAAATATGGACGAGCTGGCGTCATTTGAAATGTTATTGGTGCTGATGGAAAATAATTTACAAGGCAGGATTAAAATGATTGAAGATGGGATAATGGATAAAGATGTGAAGACAATCCAACGAAACGGAACAGACTCTGAAGAGGTTGCTTTGAGCCAAAGGTAAAACTACAGAAATATCAGAGTCCTTGCAACAATACAACGGCCTTCCGTATTTTTACCTCATTGATGTTGTTCTGGTATCAGCCTCTTTCTTTCATAGTTCTGCGTAGCAAACAAGGGCCCAGCCTTAATTTATTCATCCACCTCTCGCAGGCCGGCGAGTTTGCTCCAATCCATTAGCGAGAATACCCGAGCTACTGGTTACAAGACCTGTGAAGTCATTATAGCCGTGCTGGTTTTATGGGGGAAACAAAAAAAATAAGTAAGTAAATTAGCTTTAGGAACAAATCAGGGATAAGATAATTGTGAAAACTGCAACGTCACATGACTGAAAAAGAAATTACCGGTATTGCGCCACTGTTCATCGTAAAGAATGTGCCCGCGGCGCTGGCATTTTATCGCGACCGTCTCGGGTTCGACATCACGTTTCAGGGACCCAGCGATGACGACATCTTCTTCGGGATCGTCCAACGTGGTGCCGCGATGATCATGATGAAAGATGTTGGTGTCGATCCTGTGCCGAACTACACACGGGATATCCAACAAGGCATTGCCCGCTGGGACGCTTACCTTCATGTTCCGGATCCTGATGCGCTGGCTGCAGAATTCTCGTCACGCAATGTTGAATTTTTTCAACCACTCATGGACAACGATGATGATTTGCGTGGATTTGAAGTTACAGATGCAGATGGATATGTTTTATATTTTGGCCGGCCAAATAAACAATAACAACAGTTCTTCCACAACACTTTTAAACTTGTTTAAATAAATAATATGTCAACAAACAGCGTAACGCTACACAGAGTTCTTAAAGCAACTCCGGAAAAAGTTTATCGTGCCTTTACTGATTCGCATGCTATGGCGTCATGGATTCCGCCTTATGGATTTCTATGCGTGGTTCATAATATGGAGGCTAAAGTTGGCGGGAGTTACAAAATGTCCTTTATAAATTTTACTACCGGCAATGGACATTCTTTTGGCGGAAAATATTTGGAACTTAAACCAAATGAGTTTTTAAAGTATACTGATAAATTTGATGACCCGAATTTGCCGGGAGAAATGATCACTTCAGTTTGGCTTAAGAAAGTTTCTGCCGGCACTGAATTGAAAGTGACACAGGAAGGTATTCCTGAAATGATCCCGCCGGATATGTGTTATTTGGGATGGCAGGAGTCATTGGAAAAATTGAAAAAACTGGTTGAGCCGGAAATTCCGGATATGTAGGACAGGTCAACGTCGGCATAGATCATAATCCTTCCTTTATAGTTTTTGACACGACACACGATGGACATCTTTTGTTCCCTGAATTAATTTTTCGTATCAACTTAGGCGATACAAAAAAGCCCCAAAAAATCAAGGTTGAGACGAGTCACTTCCCTCATGGTTCTTCAGGGCAACAACGGAAAATGAATTAAACCCATGGACAGGTGAGAACAAATAGCGAGGTAATTATCGAAGCATATACGGATATTAATAAGAAAGATGTTGCTGCTTTAATTCTGCATATCCAGAATGATGAGTTCGACATACCTATAACTTTAGAAATGCAGCCGGACTTAAATGAGATCCCTGGATTTTATCAAATAAATAGCGGGAACTTTTGGATCGCGAAAAGTGACAGCAAAATAATAGGAACGATTTCTTTATTGGATATTGGAAATCGCAAGGGTGCATTACGCAAAATGTTTGTTGATAAAGATTACAGAGGCAAAGAATTTGGTGTGGGGCAAAAGCTGTTGAATACATTAGTTGATTGGGCCAGGGAAAAAGGATTTACAGAAATATTTTTGGGTACAACCGAAAAGTTTATTGCAGCTCAACGATTTTACGAAAAAAATGGCTTCAAAGAAATAGAAAAGCAAGATTTACCCGGAACTTTTCCTGTAATGGAAGTTGACAGTAAGTTTTACATATTTTCGGTTTAATGGATGGCATATCCAAAATTTGTAACTTGAGCTGCAAGTAAAATCGATGCTGTCTGAAAATAATCGCCAATAAATATGAGAAAAAAAATAAACCTGGCCCTATTAGTATTGTCGTTCACAATTGCCGATAATCTCATCTATGCTCAGTCAAAACAACATAACCGGCCCAATATATTATTGATCGTTGCAGATGATCTGGGGTATACTGATCTTGGCTGTTATGGTGGCGATATAAAAACTCCGAACATAGATCTGCTTGCTAAGCAAGGTATTCAATTCACCAATTTTCACACATCGCCCATGTGTGCACCTACCCGGGCTATGTTATTATCAGGTAATGACAATCATGTTGCCGGTATCGGGTCTATGTTTCCTGTTAAGGGAACTACAAGAGAAGGTAAACCTGGATACGAAGGCCATCTCACAGACAGGATAGTGCCTGTTGCGCAGTTATTAAAAAATGGAGGTTACCAGACATTCATGTCAGGCAAATGGCATATAGGCTATGAAGATCCTTATATACCCTATGCAAAAGGATTCGAAAAAAGTTTTGTCTTGCTTAACGGAGGAGCGAATCATTTTACTAACAACCCAATCTTTGAAACTCAGCCTCCTCAATACAGGCAGGATAACCAGCCCGTACTTTTTCCGGAAGGAAGATTTTCAACTGATGTCTACACAGAAAAGATGATAGGGTTTATTAAAGATAGACAGGAGGATAAACCATTTTTTGCATTACTCACTTATACTGCGCCGCATTGGCCACTACAGGTTCCTGCGGAATATTTGGATCGATATAAAGGGAAGTATGATATGGGTTATGATTCACTCCGTGTGCTACGCTTTAACCAGCAAAAAGCAATAGGGATCATACCTTCAAGTGCACGATTGCCATCCCGCGCCTCGCAGATCAAACCATGGACAAGCCTATCTCCTGAAGAAAAAAAGATCGAATCAAGAAAAATGGAACTATATGCCGCCATGGTCGAACATCTTGATGAACGTATCGGCCAAATGATACAATATTTGAAACAGTCCGGGCAGTTTGATAACACGATCATTTTTTTTATGTCAGATAACGGAGCTGCAGCCGAAGATTTTTATAATCTGCCCGCCGGGTTTGGACCTTTTCTGCGGAAGCATTACAATAATGAATATGAAAATATGGGGAAGCCATCTTCATTTGTTTCATATGGACCTCAATGGGCACAGGCTGGAGCAGCACCATTTAATTTATTTAAATATTACTCAACCGAGGGAGGTATTGTAACACCGCTTATCATTACCGGAAAACAGGTGGTAAGAAAACCCGGTGTTCATAATACATTCATCAGCGTCATGGATCTTGCCCCGACATTTCTTGAGTTAGCGGGCATCAGATACCCCACTGTGTATAATGGTAAAAAAGTTGTACCGATGTTAGGGGAGTCATGTCTTCCATTTATCAGTGTAAGAACTAATACGGTTCATCACAGCAACTATGTTTTTGGATTGGAACATGATGGACAATGCCTCCTCATAAAAGGTAACTGGAAGATCACAAATATTAGTCAACCTTTTAATGAAACTGCATTTGCTTTGTATAACCTTGCAGAAGACCTGGGAGAATCAAACGATCTTTCAAAATCAAATCCAAAAAAATTTAATGAGATGCTGAAAGAATGGGAAATATTTAAAAAGAAGGCTGGGATTATCAACAAAGAATAATTCTTATTACACGCAGTACCATTGCATATTCATCGCATTAATAACAAAAAAATAAAAAGCCACTCCCTGTCGGAAGTGGCTCAAATGTATCTTTCAACATTTATTTATTGCCCGTGCATTCGGATGCTGCTGAGCATTTCTCTTCTTTGTTACCAGAAGGGTATTGACAATTCTTTGGATCGCAATTTTTGGGATCACAATTCTTTGGATCACAATTTTTAGGATCACAGCTTTTAGGATCGCAAGTATTGTCTTTGCTGATCTCGGTTTTAGCCTTTTTCCTGGCTTTTTTCTTACCGCCATCAGTTGATGCCATGGCAGGTAAAGACAATAAGCTAACAGCCAGTATTGCTACCAGTATTTTTTTCATCTTATGATTTTTTGATTATTAAATAATTTAATTATTGAGAGATTAAATTATTTCAGGGGGGTGCCAGCACTCGGTTAGTTGTTTCTGAATGCGGTTATCATTTATCAGCGCCTTTTTTTGTTTTGAAAGAACAAAAGGATCAACTGATAAATATGACTGACCAAACAAATAAAAATTTCCAGTCGGACAGGACATTAAGGGGTTGCACCGGTTATCCTCACAATCATTTTCTTCGCCGTCATCCTGTGGTTTATCGCATTTTGATTTGGAGCATGATGATTCCACCTCTTGTTGCTTTGAACAAGAAGAATAAAATGTATTAATACTTAAATTGGCAGAAAGAGGCTCGATAAGCAGTAAACTCCAAAGAGCCATTAGTATGGAAGCCCGGGTCTTCATTCAATTTAAAGATAGAGTTTTTGTATTTAAACTGTTTCTCCTTTCATAATATATTCTATCCGCCCATATTTTTTTGTCGAGTTGAGAGAAACTTACGCAGGTCACTATGTAATAAAACCAAAGGTATTTACGGTTTAGACCGGTTTTATTGTCATTAACTTTGCCTTTTTGAAAACGATAACCAATATTAACCATCCGCTATGAAGAAGGTTCTAAGAAAAACCCTGGCAATAACGGGCATTCTATTGCTTGTGCTGGTCGCTGCTGCTTTTTTAATTCCAATCGTTTTTAAAAAACAGATAACTGAGCTTGTCAAGAAAGAGATCAATAAATCACTTGTTGCTAAAGTTGATTTTAAAGATGTCAATCTTTCACTATTCCGGCATTTCCCAAAAGTATCTATTTCACTCGACGGGATATCTGTTATAGGTACAAGTGAATTTGCTAAAGACACATTGATCGCTGCAAAAACATTAGATGTTTCGGTCAATTTGATCAGCGCCATCAAAGGAAAAGATATCAGAGTATATGGCGTGTTCCTGGAGTCACCCCGCATACATGCATTGATGAATAAAGATGGCAAAGCAAACTGGGATATTGCCCGTGCGGATGATGATACAACCGGGTCGCCTGATGCTTCACCATCTGAATTCAAAATGAACCTGCAGAAATATGAGATCAAAAATGGATACCTGTATTACAAAGATGAAACTGCAGGTATAAGCACTGAGATCGCAAACTTTGATCATGAAGGCAGCGGCGATTTTACTTCCGATATATTTACGCTGAAAACAAAAACAAGAGCCGATAATGCGGGGTTTATTTATACAACTATCCCTTATCTCAATAATGCCAACGCGGAGATCAATGCAGATATTCAAGTTGACAATACAAATAGTAAATACACTTTTAAAACTGAATCGATAAAATTGAATAACCTGGATCTGAATGCAGAAGGGTTTTTCCAGTTAGTGAACGACAGTACGTACAATATGGATATTAAATTCAAAACTCCTTCTAATGAATTTAAAGATATCCTTTCATTGATACCCGGTATTTACAAAAAGGATTTTGACAATATTAAAACCAGCGGGCAGGCCGCATTTAATGGTTTTGTAAAAGGTACATACAGCCCGCAGCAAATGCCGGCCTATGATATTAACCTTGAAATAAAAGATGGTTTCTTTCAATATCCTGATCTTCCAAAACCTGTAAAAAATATTCAACTGGCGTTACATGCAACTAATCCGGACGGTAAAGCGGATAATGCAGTCATTGATATTTCCAAAGGCCATGCAGAAATGGATAATGAGCCATTTGATTTCAGGTTGTTATTCAGGAATCCTGAGACAAATAAATACATTGATGCAGCAATAAAAGGCAAGCTTGATCTTGCAAATTTGTCAAAATTTGTAAAACTTGAAAATAGCACTAAACTCGCAGGACTTGTCTGGGCCGATGCATTTGTAAGAGGGGATATGTCTGCTTTGCAAAACCAGGAAGGTAGTTTTAATGCAGGTGGATTTCTTGATATTAAGAACCTGTTTTATTCCTCGCCTGTTTTTCCGCAGCCCATCCAAAATGGGAATATGAAAGTCCAGCTGGTAAATAATGGGGGGATTGCGGATAATACTTCAATCGATATTTCATCTGGTCATATTCAGGTAGGACAGGACCCGGTGGATTTCACATTACAGTTACGTAAACCGATTTCAACTGTTGATTTTTCCGGAACCGCTGAGGGAAGGCTTACGCTTGATAACCTTAAACAATTTGTAAAGCTTGACCCTGGAACAAGTATTTCGGGTATATTAAATGCTGATCTGGGGTTTAGCGGAAATAAAGCGGCAATAGATAAAGGAGAGTATGACAAGATCAATATTAATGGGAATGCCATCATTAATAACCTGAAATATGTTTCAGGAGATTATCCCAAAGGAATAACGGTTTCTAATGCTAACCTGCAATTCATCGACAAAATGGTTTTATGTAAGAATTTTAATGGAAGCTATCTTAATTCTGATTTTACTGGTAAAGGGGTATTAGACAATCTTATTGGTTTTATCATGCAGGATCAGAGATTGACAGGGGAATTAAATATAACGGCTGATAAAATAAACCTGAATGACTGGATGGGAACTGATACGACAACGACTGCTTCCACTACATCTTCTGCCGGTCCATTTATTGTTCCGGCAAATATTGACTTAACTATCAATGCAAAAGCGGATAAAGTAAAATACGATAAAGTAGATTATAATAATATTAATGGAACATTATTATTGGCCGATGAAACCGTAAAACTCAAGGATGTAAAAACGGAAGCTTTGGACGGAACTATGAACTTTAACGGCTCTTATTCTACCAAAACAAATAAAAAAGACCCGGCGATCAATATTAACTATGACGTAAAAGATCTGGATATCCAAAAAACCTTTTATGCATTCAATACCGTTCAGAAACTTATGCCAATCGGTCAATTCCTTGGAGGTAAAATTCAATCACAACTTTCGATGACGGGTAATCTGAATGGCAATATGATGCCTGATCTGAATACATTGTCTGGTAAAGGAAATCTTTTATTGATCGAGGGGTTACTGAAAAAATTCGCACCGCTGGAACAAATAGCCAATACGCTACAGATCGATCACCTGAAGTCGATAACATTAAGAGATGTGAGACAGTTTATTGAATTTGCCAATGGAAAAGTACTGGTAAAACCCTTCCATGTGAAAATAAATGACATTGAAATGCAGATCGGCGGTTTGCACGGCTTTGATCAATCGATAGATTATATAATTGAAATGAAAGTGCCACGAAAATATCTTGGCAATGAAGGAAATAATTTGGTGAATGGACTCATCACCCAGGCAACGAGCAAGGGAATCCCTGTAAAACTTAGCGAGATGGTCGACCTGAGCGTAAAAATGGGTGGGACAGTCACGAATCCTTCTATAAAAATTGACCTGCAAAAAGTAGTTGGGGATGCAGCAGATGAATTAAAAGAACAGGCAAAGGATTTTGCCCGGCAAAAAATTGACAGTGCTAAAGCACGGGCAAAAGATTCCTTGATTGTGATAAAAGAGAAAGCGAAAGACGAAGCGAAGGAAAAATTATTGGAGCAGGTATTTGGTAAGGATACGGTAAAAGCAAATAACCCGGCAGATACTTCAAAAAAGAAAAGTGATCCGCTTAAGGACAAGATCAAAAATATTTTTATCAAACCTAAAAAGCCTGTGGCTGATACGGTGAAGAAAGGCTAATGGTTAGTTAATATTCTTTACGATAGATCCGGGTCAACTTTAGCACTCAATTTGCTGGTGGTCTTTATAAAACGATAGTTTATGCTACTGCAAATTGATTGGATGACACTCCTGTTAGGAGAGGAAGATTGGAATTTTTTATTCGAAGTTCTTTTAAGAAGTGCTATAATGTTTATCGTAGCTATCACGGCCATGAGGGCCATTGGCAGACGAGGCACCAAACAAGGCGTTTTTGAATTGGTGCTTATTATTACACTGGGTTCCGCAGCAGGTGACCCTATGTTTTACAAAAAGGTTGGTGTTCTTCCTGCAATCCTGGTTTTTGCATGCGTGGTGGTAATGTATAAGATCATTAATTTTCTAACTGCAAGGGTACAGGCATTGGATGACTTAATTGAAGGAACTCATGCACGGCTGGTCAAAGACGGTCGTTTTGCAGTAGAAAATACGAAACTGGAAAACCTTCGTCATGATGAGTTATTCGAGGATCTACGGCAACACGGTGTAAAACATCTTGGACAGGTAGAATCTGCATATATCGAGGCATCGGGACAGGTAAGTATATATTTTTGGCCCGATGAAAAAACAGAGCACGGCTTACCTGTAACCCCGGAGCTTTTTGAAAAGCAAATAGAGGAAATTAAAAAGCAGGATATTTATTCGTGCTCTCATTGCGGGTTCACGAAAGAGCTCAAGCCTGGCAAGCAGGTTACTTGTGAAATATGTAAAAATCAGAAGTGGGTTAAATCTATAAATGACAAGCGGGTAAATTAGCGGGATGGCGATTAAAATGTTTTGCTTTACTTTGACTTATGCCTGGAAAAATATTTTTCTTTTTTATTCTCACGCTTTTTACCTTACCTGTTACAGCTCAGCAAAAATTAAGAATAGAAATAAATTCATTGCCTTCAAATAGTCCCGCCAACATTTCGATCTTTCTCGCAGGGAGTTTCAATGGCTGGAATCCGCAAAATAAAAGTTACCAGTTTCAAAAAAATGAGAAAGGATATTTTCTTGAATTATCATTGAATCCGGGTTTTTACGAATATAAAATAACGAGGGGTAGTTGGGATAAGGTGGAATGTACAAAAGAAGGAAAAGACATAGGAAACAGAACGCTCAAAATAGATGCCGATGCAACTGTTGAACTTTCAGTTGAAGGATGGAAGGATTTATTTGCTTCTTCATCTCAGCCCAGGAAAAGTACAGCGAATAAAAATGTCAGCATCATTGATACAGCTTTTTTCATTCCTCAATTAAACAGGACAAGAAGAATATGGATCTATTTGCCGCCATCATATAACAGTTCAACTAAAAAATATCCTGTGTTGTATATGCATGACGGACAAAATGTATTTGATGATGCCACTTCCTTTTCCGGTGAATGGGGAGTGGATGAAGCGATAGATACCCTTGGAGCAAAAACAAAAGAATATATCGTGGTTGGCATTGATAATGGAGGTGATAAGAGATTAAATGAATACTCTCCTTACGATTTCAATTTAAGTGGTATAGCTGCTAACAATAGGTCAAACAAAGGTGAAGGGGTGAATTATGTTGACTTTTTAGTAAAGACTCTGAAGCCTTTTATTGATAAAAGATACAGGACACTTAAAGACAAAAACAACACCGTTACGGCAGGCAGCTCCATGGGTGGACTTATTTCAATGTATGCAGTATTGAAATATCCAAAAGTGTTTGGAGGAGCCGGAGTTTTTTCCCCTGCATTTTGGGTTGGTCCCAAAATTTTTGATGATATAAGAGCAAAAGGTAAAAAGGTAAAAGCAAAGATCTATTTCTACGCCGGCGATGAAGAAGGAGAATCCATGGTGCCGATGACGATCAGGGCATTTAATGAAATGCATCGTGTATCAAAATCAAGAATGGCTGCAGTAATAAGATCAGGAGGAAAACATAATGAAGCAAGATGGCGGATTGAGTTTCCTTTGTTTTATGAATGGTTGATGAATTAAAAATTCAAAAATAAAAAGTAAAAAGGTGTCCTGTTTTTGACTTTTGAATTTTTACTTTTGACTTTACACCTGATAAGTCACCCCCTCCAGCGCAATCTCTGTATTCTCAAAAACCACTCTTGCTTCTTTTTGAAATTCATCTAATTCGTGGTATTTGCTGCTGAAATGGCCGATTAGCAGTCTTTTTACCCTTCCTTTTTTAGCTATCAAAGCCGCCTGGCTTGATGTGGAATGAAAACGTTCAATGGCGATGTCTTTTAGATGATCAAGATATGTGGTTTCATGGTAGATCAGGTCTGATTCATAAAGGTGCGGCAGTAAACTTTCATCATATTTTGTATCTGCGCAAAAAACATACGCTTTTCCTTTTGGAGCTTCCGTTGTTAGTGTTTCATTTTTTATCAATACATCGTTCTTGGTGGTATAATCCATTCCTTCCTCAAGCTTTTTATAAAACGAAGCCGGTATTTCTGCGGCCTTAACTTTTTCAACATCGATCTTTCTTGGTAGTTTTTTCTCTCGGAAAGAAAAACCATAACATTCGATCCGATGATTTGTACGAAAACAACGGACCTCGAGCTTGCTGTCTTCAATAAGCAACCCTTCTTTATTGATGGTATGGAAATAGAGATTGAAAGGCAAAACCGTTTTGGCAACCTTCAATTGTAACTCGATTATTTCCTGCAAAGGCGACGGACCAAATACATGAAGATCCTGCGTGTGACTTAAAAGCCCGAAGCTGTTGATCAATCCAACAAGTCCGAAATAATGGTCGCCGTGAAGATGTGAAATGAAAATATGAGATATCTTTCCGCGACGGATCTTGTACTTTATCATTTGTATTTGTGTTCCTTCGCCACAATCAACTAAATAATTATTTCCATCAAGCGTCACTACCTGGCTTGTGGGGTGCCGATCAAAAGCGGGCACCGCTGAATTATTTCCGAGAATTGTTACTGAAAGCATGGGGGCGAATGTACGACGTCAATTGTGAATGGTCAATGGTGAAAATGAAGCTCAGGACGATTTGACCATTCACCATTGACCATTGTCGAAAAGGCTGAATAGAATTAGTGGCGTGCAAGAGTGCGTCGCAAGAGAAGCTCAACGGAATTTCCTAAGTTGGGAAAATAATTTCATTCCTCGTTTAAAAACTCCCTTTCGATCTCCTCCATTTGTACAATATCCATAGCTTCGCTTTCGGTCGGTGTGGTGTTCATCATTTCAAGGAGATTTACGCTATCCAGAAAATCTTCAACGGCCTGTTGCATTTCGCAAATGACAAAAGAGGAATTCTTTTCGTAAAAATTTTGCTGAAGCTTAACTAACTTTTCAGCGGCAATGACATCTAATGATTGTAGCTCTTTTAAATTAAGAATAATGTTTTTCACGTCATTTTGGAGGTAAGGGAGCAGCAAATCAGAAAGTTCTGCTGCCATATCAGCAGTAAGGGACTGTGCCAAAACGGTGATGACATGAAATTTTTCTTTGGTATTTGTTTTGAACATACAACTTAGATTATCAACATTCCGTTTATAAATAGTGACAAACCGTATCCAAAAATATTTGTTATTATTGTATCACAAGCAATTATCTAAATATGGATAACAACTTTTCAACACAAGTAAAGGAAATCATTTCGTTTAGCAGGGAAGAAGCGCTTAGGCTCGGAAATGATTTTATCGGGACAGAACACCTCCTCCTTGGCCTGATCCGGGAAGGGGAAAACACTGCTGTTAAGATCCTGAAGAGCTTCAACGTTGACCTTTATGAATTGCGCAAGGAAATTGAGCTTGCTGTAAAGGATAAAACGGGGAAGAATATCGCCAATATAAATAGTCTACCGCTGACTAAGCAGGCAGAAAAAGTAATTCGTGTGACTGTACTTGAGGCAAAAGCTTTGAAAAGCCCAACAGTGGAAACCGAGCATCTTATGCTTTCAATTTTAAAGAACAAAGAAAACATAGCAACACAAATCTTAAATCAGTTTGATGTAGATTATGACCTGTTCAGAAATGAAATTGGAATATTAAGAAGCAATGAACCCCGGGCTGAATTCAGCGATGAGGGTGATGATGATTTTGATGAGGAAAAGAAGTATCAGCAAAAAGGTGGCCGCCAGGGAGCAGCAAGTACTGCCAAAAGCAAAACACCTGTTCTTGACAATTTCGGCAGGGACATAACACGACTTGCTGAGACAGGTGCACTAGATCCGATCGTTGGTCGTGAAAGAGAGATCGAAAGGGTGTCCCAAATACTATCACGTCGTAAAAAGAATAACCCGATCTTAATTGGTGAGCCTGGTGTGGGTAAAACAGCAATTGTTGAAGGACTTGCGTTAAGAATTGTGCAAAGAAAAGTCTCCCGTGTACTATATGATAAAAGAGTTATTTCACTTGATCTTGCTGCATTGGTGGCAGGTACAAAATATCGTGGTCAGTTTGAAGAAAGGATGAAAGCGATCATGAATGAGCTTGAGAAAAATCGTGATGTAATTCTTTTTATTGATGAGATCCATACAATAGTTGGTGCCGGTGGGGCCAGCGGTTCACTTGACGCATCAAATATCTTCAAACCGGCATTAGCAAGAGGTGAGTTGCAATGTATCGGTGCATCTACATTGGATGAATATAGAATGTATATTGAGAAAGATGGTGCCCTGGATCGTCGTTTTCAAAAAGTGATGGTAGAACCTCCTACGGTGGAAGAAACCATCATGATTCTTACCAATATTCAAAGCAAGTATGAGGATTATCACAACGTATCTTATTCCGTGGACGCAATTGAAGCGTGTGTAAAATTGAGCGATCGTTATATGACTGACCGTTTGCTTCCTGATAAAGCGATCGACGTGATGGATGAAGTGGGAGCAAGGGTGCATTTGAAAAATATCAATGTGCCGCCAAATATTCTTGATCTTGAAAAGAAAATCGAAGACGTAAAGAATGAAAAGAATAAGGTGGTAAAAAGCCAGAAGTTTGAAGAAGCAGCTTCACTGCGTGATACTGAAAAGAGATTAGCAGAGGAGCTTGAAAAAGCAAAGAACGAATGGGAAGAAGAAAGCAAACATAAAAAATACCCGATCGGCGAAGAAGAAATTGCCGAAGTAGTGAGTATGATGACAGGAATACCTGTGAAAAGAATGGTGCAGGCTGAAACGGAAAAGCTTCGTCGTATGAGCGATGATATGAAACATATGGTGGTTGGCCAGGATGAAGCCATACAAAAAGTAGTAAAAGCAATTCAGCGTAATCGGGTAGGATTAAAAGATCCGAAGAAGCCAATTGGTACTTTTATTTTCCTGGGGCCTACGGGTGTGGGTAAAACGGAGCTGGCAAGAGCGTTAGCAAGGTATATGTTCGATAGTGAAGATGCATTGATTAGAATTGATATGAGTGAATACATGGAGAAATTCACAGTGAGCAGGTTGATCGGCGCACCTCCGGGTTATGTAGGCTATGAAGAAGGCGGCCAGTTGACTGAGAAAGTTCGCCGCAAACCTTACAGTGTGATCTTGCTGGATGAGATTGAAAAAGCTCACCCTGATATTTATAATATTTTGTTACAAGTGTTGGATGATGGTCAGCTTACAGATGGCCTCGGAAGAAAAGTTGATTTCAAAAACAGCATGATCATTATGACATCAAATATTGGTGTTCGCCAGTTAAAGGATTTTGGTGATGGTGTGGGTTTTGCGACCGCAGCAAAAACACAGAACTTGGATGAAAGTAATAAAGCTGTTATTGAAAAAGCATTGAAACGTACTTTCTCTCCTGAATTTCTTAACAGGATCGATGACGTGGTGATATTTAATTCACTTACAAGAGAGCATATTTTCCAGATTATTGATATCCTGATGAAGAGTGTAATGAAACGTTTGAGCAATCTTGGATTCAGCATGGAACTGACAGAGGATGCAAAACAGTTTATAGCAGATAAAGGGTATGACCAGCAATTTGGGGCCAGACCATTACACAGGGCAATTCAAAAATACCTTGAAGATCCGCTGGCTGAGGAGATACTTGCTATGCAAGTAAAACAAGGTGATATATTGATCGCCGATCTTGATAAGGAGAATCAAAAGCTTAAGTTCACCTTGAAACAAGGCAAAGAAGGAAAAGAAGAGAAATCAAAAGCATAAAATAAAGACACAAATAGAGCCCCGCATATTGCGGGGTTTTTTATTTGTGTTGTATCTTGGAATAAGAACTGACCATTATGAGAATTCAAAAGCCGCACTTTTTTCTTTTGACTGCAATTTTTAGTGCCTCTTCTATTTTAGCTCAACCAACTATTAGTTCCTTTTCACCAACCTCCGGACCGATTGGTACGTCGGTTACAATTACTGGTACTAACTTTAGCACAACACCATCAAACAATATTGTTTTTTTTGGAGCAGTAAAAGCAAATGTTACTAATGCTGCAGCAACTTCTTTAACGGTTACCGTACCTTTTGGCACTACTTATCAGCCTATAACGATTACTGTAAATGGATTAACAGCATATTCTTTTAAGCCTTTCATTGTAACATATAGTGGGGGCGGTTCATTTAATTCAACAACATTTGGTCCTAAGAATGATTTTACAACTGATCTTCATCCAAATGGTGTAGTGGTTGCAGATCTTGACGGCGATGGTAAGCCTGATGTAGCTACTCCAAATAATTATAGCATTGCAGGACAACCGGCTTCCATTTCAATTTTAAGAAATACAAGTACAGGGGGAGCCATTTCATTTGCAGCAATGCAAAACATAAATAATGGTGCAGTCACTTACACCTTAGCATCAGGTGATATAGATGGTGATGGTAAACCTGACCTTATCTCCTGTAGTTTATCTGACATAAATATTTCTGTTTTCAGGAATACAAGTGTGCCCGGAGCCATTTCTTTTGCTCCCAAGATAGATTATGCTACCACTGATGGCGTATTTGGTATTGCAGTAGGCGATATAGATGGTGATGGTAAACCTGAAGTTGCTGTGACCAATCATCTTAATAATTCAATTTCTGTTTTTAGAAATACAAGTACGCCCGGAGTAATTTCATTTGCCGCAAAAGTTGATTTTGCGACAATGCTTACTCCTAAAGATATTGTGATTGCTGATCTTGATGGTAATGGTAAACAGGACATTGCGGTGACCGAGCAATTTTCATATTCTTATTCCATATTCAGAAATACAAGCACTGTCGGGAGTATAAGTTTTGCTGCAAGAGTTGACTATACAATTCAAGCTAATGCAGAACCTCACGGTTTAATTGTATCAGACCTTGATGGCGATAATAAGCTGGATCTTGCCATGGTTACTATTTATACTCCCACTGATGCGTCATCCTTACGACTAGCGAAAAATAGTAGCACTTCAGGCACTATTAGTTTCGCCCTTGTTAATAATATGATTGCAGGTACTGGTGGTGCATATCATGTATCTGCAGGCGATATTAATGGTGATGGAAAGCCTGATCTTGCTTTTGGAAATACCGGCATGGATTGGACTATTATCTATCAAAACAATAGTACAGTAGGATCAATTACATTTTCTAATGGCCCGTTGTCTAATTCTTTTGCGCCTTTTGGAGTAGGCATTGCTGATCTGAATGAAGATAGCAGACCTGAACTTATAACTACAAATTTTATTTCTGATAAAATTTCTGTTTTCAAAAATAAATCAGGTCTTACGGCTATTTCTTCATTTAGTCCACAATCAGCTTTAAGTGGAGGGAATGTAACGATAGTAGGCAACAATTTTACCGGGGCTACTGCAGTAAGTTTTGGTGGCGTTCCGGCTGCATCTTTTACTGTTGTCAATTCATTTACAATAAATGCGGTAATTGGTGCTGGTTCTTCCGGTAATGTTGTGGTGACTGCACCGCTTGGTACTGATTCACTCTCCGGATTTACATATATAAGCATACCTACTGTTACATCTTTTACACCAACAAGTGCGGCTACAGGAACTACAGTTACAATAACTGGTACAAATTTTACAGGTGCAACCGCAGTTCATTTTGGTGCTGCACCTGCCGCATCATTTACTGTTGTTAATTCAACAACAATAACTGCTATTGTTGGAAATGGAGGTTCTGGAAATGTGTTTGTATCTAGCCCATCTGGTAGCGGAAGTCTTCCAGGATTTACCTTTTTACCTCCTCCTTCGATTACAGGATTTTCTCCTTCAGTCGCAGGAACGGGCACAACGGTTTCAATTACTGGTTCAAATTTTTTAGGCGCCACCTCAGTAACGTTTGGCGGAGTTCCTGCATCTTCAATTACAGCTATAAGTCAAGGAGGAATAAATGCAGTTGTTGGAGCAGGAGCGTCAGGCAGTGTTGTCGTTACTACTCCCAACGGTACCGGGTCAAGGCCCGGGTTTACTTATGTTGGCGCGCCAGTCATTACCTCATTTAATCCTTCTTCTGGTCCGCTCGGAACAGTAGTAACTATTACAGGCTCAAATTTTATTGGAGTAACTGCAGTAAGTTTTGGAGGAACAAACGCAACATCATTCAATGTAATAAATGCCACAACGATAACTGCTGTTGTTGGCAATGGTGCATCGGGAAATGTTGCAGTAACAACGTCTTATGGTTCTTCATCATTGGGAGGATTCAGTTTTGTACCACCTCCATCAGTCACTTCTTTCTCACCAACATCAGGACCACCTGGTACAACTGTCACGATCACAGGTACAAATTTTACAGGTGTGTATGCTGTTCAGTTCGGAGGAATATCTGCACAATCGTTTACTGTTGTTAATTCAACAACGATAACAGCTGTAACAAATTTTGGAAATCCAGGTGCCATTACTGTTGCATCTCCTAATGGTTCCGGGTCTTCATCGGCTAATTTTACTTTTACATATCCTCAGCCAACTATAAGTTCATTCTCTCCCACATCCGCTACTACCGGAAACGCTGTAACAATTACAGGTACCAATTTTGTTGCTGTTACTGGTGTAAGCTTTGGCGGTATAAGTGCGTCGAATTTTACTGTGAACTCAACCACATCAATTACTGCAATTGTTGCAAATGGAAGTTCCGGAAATGTGCTGGTCAATACATTGGGCGGAACAGCAACGTTAGCAGGATTTACATTTGCGCAGCCCCCACCAACTATAGTTACCTATTATCCGATGGTCGCAGCTACAGGTACTGCTGTCACAATCACGGGTACAAATTTTATTGGTGTTAGCTCGGTCAATTTTGGTGGCATTCCTGCATCATCTTTCAATATAAATTCAAATACAAGCATTACTGCGATTGTAGCAAACGGTGCTACTGGACAGATATCTGTTACCACACCTGGCGGAACAGCAAATTCGGGCTCCATCTTTACTTATTACAATCCAGTGATCACATCGTTTACGCCAACAAATGCCACAACCGGAACCACGGTTACAATAAACGGTTCAGGGTTTATTAATTTATCATCAGTTAAATTCGGCGGGGTTGCAGCAAGCTCATTTAACGTGGTATCCCAAAATCAAATTAGTGCTGTAGTCGGTACTGGTGCTTCAGGTGAAGTAAGTGTAACCTCACAAAATGCAACGGCTACTTTACCAGGATTTACTTTTAGTTCGCCGGTAACAATTATTGGATCAGTGTCCCCGTCCATCGCATCAAGTGGAATGACAATAAATATAACTGGTTATGGATTTACAGGAGCAACGTCAGTGATCATTGGAGGAGTTTCTGCTACATCATTCATTGTTAATTCCAATACAAGTATAACGGCAGTGGTTGGTATAGCTGCTTCGGGAAATGTAACGGTAACCAGTCCCTCAGGTACCGGAACTTTTAATGAATTTATATATTCAACAACACCAGTGATCGCTTCATTTAGCCCTGAAACAAGCACTATCGGGTCTTCAATAACAATAAAAGGTGCAAACTTCAGTCCTGTTGCAGCAAACAACATTGTTTATTTCGGAGCACTAAGAGCAACTATATTGACTGCAACAGACAGTTCGTTAGTTGTATATGTACCAATTGGTGCTACTCATGATCGTATTTCCATAACAACAAATGCACGTACTGGTTATTCCCCCAAATTTTTTAGACCCACATTTGCGGGTATAGGATCTCTTACGACAAGCTCATTTGCAACCAAGATCGATTCTGCAGTAGCAACATCGCCCGTACATATTTCAACTGCAGATTTAAACATAGATGGAAAATCGGATATAATTGTTTCAAGCCGGGTTTCAGGGTCGGACCTCGTAACGATCTATAAAAATTCAGGTTCACCCGGAACGATCTCATTTGATCCTAGAACTACACTTGCAGATAATGCTGGCCCGATCCATACAATCTCTGGTGACCTGGATGGAGATGGCAAGCTTGATCTTATCACTGGTAACACTGCTGATATATTTGGTTTATCGATATTTCGAAATACAAGTACCGGCACTGCAATAACATTCGATAATCAAATACTTTTAAATGGATTTGCATTAGGCGGTTTCAGGCCAGCCATTGGTGATCTGAATGGAGATGGCAAGCCGGATCTCGCTATCGCCAGCGAATACACTCAGGTGGTATATGTATTAAGAAACACAAGTACTGCTGGAACAATTTCTTTTGCGCCATTTCTAACTTTTGCGGCGGGTGTATTTCCCCAGGATGTTGCAATTGCGGATATGGATTTGGATGGAAAGCCAGATATTGTAGTAGCTGCTGGCTCGAACCCCCTGGACGGAAATGACGGACGGTTGATCGTTTTAAGGAACACATCAACTGCCTCTGCAATTTCATTTAGCTCTGTTGTTAATCTTACAACAGGTAATCTTACCAGAAAGCTTATAGTGGGTGATATTGATGGCGATGGTAAATCGGATGTTGCTTTAGTGAATGAAATTACCCGAACGATGTCAGTTTTCAGAAATACAAGTATACCAGCAACCATTTCATTTGCTAATAAGATAGAAATTATTACAGGAGGAGGTCCTTATTCTATAGCATTTGCTGATGTTGATGGTAATAGTAAGTTTGATATCCTGGTTGCGAATAGCTTTACATCAACCGTATCCGTTTTTAGCAATATAAGCACAGTTGGTGCCATTTCATTTTCCCCAATGGTGACTTTTACAGTGGGCAGCGGTCCATCCAGTGTAACATTTGGAGACTTTGATATGGATGGAAAACCAGATATAGCTTCGTCAAACAAGAATTCGGCGACAATTTCAATCCTTAGAAATTTATCGAACGGAATTTTCATCAATTCCTTTACGCCGCAATCAGGTACTACAGGAACAATCATTACAATTACGGGATTGAATTTTACCGGCGCGACTGCCGTAAGTTTCGGTGGAGTGCCGGCACAATCATTCACTGTAAATTCATCAACAAGCATCACCGCCGTAGTTGCGGCCGGATCAAGTGGTACGATCACAGTGACGACCCCTTCGGGCACTGCTACAATAGCGGGATTCACTTATGTTACCCCTGCTCCAATAATTACTTCTTTTACACCCACAAGTGGAACAACAGGAACTTCGGTTACAATTGCCGGTACCAATTTTACAGGGGCAACTGCTGTAAGTTTTGGTGGAATAGCTGCCCAATCATTTAATGTAAACTCGTCAACAAGTATTACAGCTATTGTAGCTGGTGGTGCGTCTGGAAATGTGAGTGTAACAACACCCGGTGGAACAGTAACCATTGCAGGCTTTACCTATAATGCAGTAACCGGTATTGGTGGACCCGGCAGCATTAATTCAAAAGAACTTATTGTAAATCCTAATCCCGCCAAAGACTTTTTAATAATTAAACATCCTTCTACAAATAAGAATGCAGAATTAAGCTTTTATGACATTCTTGGCAGAAAAGTAAAAACAATTTTACCGGTTCGTAATTCAGCTCGAACCGATGTGACATTAAATTATATGACACCAGGTGTCTATACAATTGTATGGAGTGATGGCACCCGTGTGCTAAGCAGGATCATTGTAATCAATTAAAATCATACAACCCTCTGATAAAAATCCCGGTGCATTTTTCGGGATTTTTTATTTCACGTAAATCACAGTTATTTGCAGCATGAAGAAATATGCAGTTATCGTTGCAGCTGGATCAGGAATAAGAATGGGCGGAACAGTACCTAAACAATTTATATTGGTAAATAATAAGCCAGTTCTTTATTACTCGCTTCAAACTTTTTTAAATGCTTTTGCTGATATACAAATAATCCTCGTGCTCCCGGTTGATTATACCGATATGGGACAGGAGATCATCGATGCATATTTTGACAAAGAGAAGATCAGGATCGCCGCCGGTGGGGAAACGAGATTCCAATCAGTAAAAAACGGGTTACAATTGGTGGATGATGATTCAATAATTTTTGTGCACGATGGAGTGAGATGCCTACTGACAGAGAATCTTATTCATCGCTGCTATGCAAGTGCAGTAGAAACCGGGACAGCGATCCCTGTAATTGTAAGTAAAGACAGTGTGCGAATTGTTCATGATGAAGGAAATGATGCCATTGACAGAAATAAAGTGATGCTTGTTCAAACGCCACAGACCTTTCACAGTAAAATATTATTATCTGCTTTTCAAATTGATTATAAAGAAAAATTCACTGATGAGGCAACCGTGGTTGAAGCATATGGTTTGAAAGTGACATTGGTTCAGGGAGAGGAGAATAACATTAAGATCACCACACCTGTTGACCTCCTCGTGGCCGAAAAAATAATTAAGGAGAGAGATTGATCATCCAAACCGGTAGCCACGAAGAAAATCTTCAATTAACATTCTTTTCTTTCCTTCCAGTTGTACATCCTTAAAAAGAATGTATCCATCTTTAGCAGCAAATTTTAAATATGTTTTTCCATCTGATTCCCAGCGACCCGGTTTTGACGTAGGTAATAATTGTTCTTTTTCACTGCGAAATATCTTGATCGTTTTATCACCGAGTTCAGTAAATGCGCCCGGAAAAGGAGAGAGACCCCGAATAAGGTTATGAATTTCCTCAATCGACTTTCTCCAATCGATATTGCATGTTTCTGTAAAGATTTTTGGTGCATGTTTCAATTGTGAGTGCTCAATGGTCAATGGTGAATGAATTCCCGAATCCTGAGAATTTTCTATTGACGATTCATTATTCACCATTGACGATTGAGGTCTTTCCTCTAACGAACCATCGGCAAGCCCTTTCACTGTTTCCACCAACACCCTTGCGCCAATGTCTTTCATCTTGTCATGCACATCGCCGGCAGTTTCATTTTCACCAATTGGAAAACTTTCCTGCATTAAAATATCGCCGGTATCGATTTCATGTTTTAGTTTGAAAGTAGTGACGCCGGTTTCTTTTTCACCGTTGATCACCGCCCAGTTAATAGGGGCAGCACCCCGATATTGCGGCAATAAGCTTCCATGAAGATTAATGGTGCCAAGGGGCGGCATATTCCAAACAGATTCGGGCAACATGCGAAAAGCAACAACGATTTGCAGATCGGCTTTTAATGAACGTAGTTCTTCAAGAAATTCCGGGTTCTTTAATTTTTCCGGTTGCAAAACCTTTAGGTTTTTCCGAACTGCAAATTTTTTTACAGCGCTTTCCGTTATTTTCATTCCGCGGCCAGCTGGTTTATCAGGAGCGGTGATCACTCCAACAATATTGCATTTGGCTTTTACCAAAGCTTCAAGCGATGCAACAGCGAACTCAGGCGTACCCATAAAGACAATACGCAAACCCCCTGCCCCCCTAAAGGGGGAGCTTAGATTTGACCTCTCTTTTGTATTCTCAGCTTCGCTCATTGTTGATAGTTGAATATAAGCTATGGTCCTGTATACCTCCCCTTTAGGGGTTGGGGGTTTCAAAGTCCTGGTAAAGTAAATATTTTTTACGTATCACTTTGAACTCGCTCAGTTTTGGTTCCCAGCTTCTTCTTATTTCTTCTTCACTCTTGCCATCTTTTATTTGCTGCATTAACACATCATTACCCGAAAGACGATTAAATGAATTTGTTTTTAGAAAGAAGCTGTCTTTACCAGGGAAAATTTTATAAGCATCAAACAGCCACTTCAATTGAATTTTATTTTCTACTTTTTTGAGAACTTCTTCGGGGGTTCCTCCAAAATTCCAGCCATAGCAAACTTTTCCATAATGTTTTGAACTCTTAGCGCCTTCATTTGGATTAGGGGTAAATGAAAACATATTTTTTGGCAACAACGGATGGCCGATATATACAAATGGTTTTTCAGTACCACGACCTTCACTTAAGGCTGTTCCTTCAAACAAACAAGTTGTTGGATAGAGATAGATGGCTTGTATCTCCGGTAAGTTTGGCGAAGGTCTTACGGGTAAAACATATTTGCTTTTATGAGTATAGTTCTGGTTTTTTATTACCATGAAATGAAACGGCGTATCCACCGTTGGCTTTGTTGTAATATTATATGCATGGATCGCATTGGCTTTTTCTGTCAACCATTTCTCACCAAGGAGCAGCATAGCGTATTCGCCCATTGTTAAGCCATAGACAATGGGTATGGGTTGCATGCCTACAAAACTTTTAAACTTTGGATCTAATACCGGTCCGTCGACATAATGACCATTGGGATTTGGTCTGTCCAATAACAATAGTGGTTTATGATTTTCCAATGCAGTTTCCAAAAACTCCTGCATTGAAGAAATATAAGTATAAAAGCGGGTGCCAACATCCTGGATATCGAAGATCAATAGATCTACGTCTTTAATGTCTTCAGCAGTAGGTTTTCTTTTCGACCCATACAAGGAAACAACCGGGATACCGGTTTTCTGGTCCGTATAGGTTCCAATTTTTTCCCCTGCACTTGCCGTACCTCTAAAGCCATGCTCCGGTCCAAATATCACTTTAATATTAACGCCCAATTTTCTTAATGTATCAACCAGATGTGTATTACCGACCATTGAGGTATGGTTCGCAAAAATGCCAACCCGTTTTCCTTTTAAATACGGCAGATAAACATTGATACGTTCAGCACCCGGAATTATAGTTTGAGGTTTGACGTTTGATGTTTGAGGTTCCTGAGATAAACAAATTGTAAAGCTACTCAAACAAAAAGACGCAAAGAACAGGATATATCTCATATTATTATATGTTTCAAATTTCAGCAAAATTATCAGTAAGACCTGAATTAATTTGAAGGGTTGCATTAGACATTTTGAATTAACTTGCAACCGTTATAACTCTCGTATGACTTTCTCTTTTTAGCTGAACAGACTTACCAGACTTTGAAGTGTGCGACGCAACAGAAGATGATAAGAAATCCGAAAGCTGATTACATAAAATTTAAAAACAACTAAAGAGCAGTTTCTCACTCCTCTTTAGGGGATGGGGGTAAATTAAACATGCAACAAGTAAAAAGTGGTGACAAAGTAAAAGTACATTACCATGGTCGCCTTACAAGTGGAGAAACATTTGATTCATCAGCAGGTCGTGAACCTCTCGAATTTGAAGTCGGTAGCGGAATGGTGATCCAGGGATTTGATGATGGAGTGACCGGGATGAAAGTGGGGGATAAAAAGACAATTAATATTCCTGCTGAAAATGCTTATGGTGCCAGGAATCCTGATATGATGATTGAATATCCAAAATCTCAATTCCCTGAACATATAGAATTGGAGGTGGGTACTCAATTGGCAATGAGTAGCGCATCGGGCCAGCAGTTCCAGGTGAAAATTGCAGAAATAAAAGATGATGTGGTTGTTCTCGATGCCAACCATCCGCTGGCAGGAGAAGATTTGACATTCGACCTTGAACTTGTAGAAATAACAGGTGGCAAGCCGCTGATCATAATGCCTTAAATTTTTTGTTGAAATATGAAAGGTTGAAAGTTTATGCATAACGTGAAACTTTCAACCTTTAACTTTTAACTTTCAATTATTTTCTATTCAACCACCATCCAAGCCAGATGCCAACCAACCCCCAGGTAACAAATGCATCAATTAAATGTCCGGTGTATGCTTCAGTTGGCGTTTGAAACCAATTATGCATTGTATATGGGCCCACAAGAAATGTAAATAACCCAAGTGCAATTGAAGCGGCAAAAATGCGCATTGCAGTTGGTGTTCCTGCACGGGTAATAATATATATTAACAGAAATACAAGAACGAGATCGACCAGGAAGCCACGGATCATTGGCCTTACCATATCGATTTTATAATTACTTCTGTAGATCAGAGTTGCCCGAGGTTTGCCATCATTTTCTTTCATTAATTTTTCATGATCTTCCATTGAAGCTCCTGGCTGAACGGTAGGCAACATGTACATGCCATCTTCTTTAATCGATGCCGAAAGTGAGTTCAAAATTTCAGTTTGAGCAGGCGTGTACTTTGCTTCTCCACTGTGAATAGGCAATTTCATCCATGAAAGGAATTGCCATAAAAAAACAAGGATAGCTCCGACTATGGAGCCGATTAACCATTTTTTCATAATAGTTGATTTTGGTTTATGAATAAAAGGTAGAAACTTATTCCAGGTTTTGCAAGTGAACTTGTTAACCATCTTTCCAGCCCTGTTTGCTCGTTCCTTGCGACGCACAGCCGGCACTGAGCGAAGCGAAGTGTTCAACTTTTGTAACTCGGGTTTGTCTTTCGTGAATGGTGAATGGTCAATGGTGAATATGTGAGCTAAATAGATGGACCATCCACTATTCACCAGCACGACTACCATTCACCACTCACCATTGACCATTGACGAGTTTCGTCGTATATTCGCTTCCCATTTTAAGAAAAGCTATGTTTGAAAACTACAAGTTCACCGCGGCAGAAAGGTTTTTACGTTACGTCCGGATAGATACACAAAGCGATCTTTCATCAAAATCATCTCCCTCAACAGAAAAACAAAAAGAATTAAGCAGGATACTGGCAGACGAGCTAAAAGCGATCGGTCTTACAGATGCACATATGGATGAATGGGGTTATGTATATGCGACTATCCCTTCTACTACTGAAAAGAAAGTGCCGGTTATTTGTTTTTGTGCGCATGTGGATACAGCGCCAGATTGCAGCGGCACTGACGTTAAGCCGATCGTTCATAAAAACTACCAGGGACAGGATATTGTATTGCCGGATGATGAAACACAGGTTTTAAAAACAAGTGATTATCCTTACCTGCAAACAAAAATCGGTAATGACATTATCACTGCATCGGGAAAAACATTATTGGGAAGTGATGATAAGGCGGGTGTTGCCGAGATCATGGATCTTGCAAATTTTTTAATGACCAATAAAGATGTAAAGCATGGTGAGATAAAGATCTTATTTACTCCAGATGAAGAGGTAGGAAGAGGAACAGAGAAGGTTGATCTGACAAAACTAGGTGCTGACGTTGCTTATACTTTAGATGGAGGCGATGCAGGGAGTCTTGAAGATGAAACTTTCAGTGCCGATGGTGTACAGGTAACGATTCATGGTGTGATTGCGCATCCCGGTTATGCAAAAGGGAAAATGATAAATGCAATGAAGATCGCAGGTGAAATTCTGGCGGCACTCCCTAAAGATCGCTTATCACCTGAATCTACTGAAGGTAAACGAGGATTTATTCACCCTGTAAGGCTGGAAGGAGTTGCAGAAAAATGTACGATCGATTTTATTATTCGTGATTTTGAAACAAAAGGGCTTCAGAAGAAAGAAGATTACCTGCGTACGCAGATTGAAGAGTTGATGCGTCTTTATCCTAAAGCCACATTTGAATACAAAGTGACCGAGCAATACCGTAATATGAAAGAAATATTGCTGCTTCATCCTGACATTGTGGATCATGCAAAAGAAGCAATTAAACGGGCAGGCTTAAAAGTAAAAATGGAAAGCATTCGCGGCGGCACCGATGGCAGTCGTTTATCTTTTATGGGTTTACCCTGTCCCAACTTATTCGCAGGGGAGCAGGCTATTCATTCAAAACTTGAGTTTATCAGCGTGCAGGACATGAATAAGGCGGTGGAAACCATGGTGCATCTTGTCAGCATATGGGAGGAGAAAGCATAAAGTATAGTTTATACCGAATTTCCATCCTCATTTCTCCATACTCTCATATACCAATAGATCGGGTATCCAATAATACCAGCAAATAACAAAACAAGTATCCAGATAATTCTTTCTGTTGAATCCATCATTTTGTTTCGAACAAGGTGAATGATAAAAAAAATAAGCAAAGCAAGTGAGAGTATCCCCAGGAAAATACTTAGAATAAAGACGGGTGCAAAAATGCTAAAGACTTCATGGGCATCAGGTTCATAATTTTCCCATTCTACGAAGGTGGGAATTGACCTGAGGATCATAAATAGCAAAACAAACAGAAGAATAATAGGTATGAAACTAAGCAAACCTATAAACAGTTTTGAACCCCGTGACATAAAAAAGTATTTCTGTAAAGTTAACTTTATTCTCATCCTTTGATTACCCCTTGTAAAATAATTTACTACCATGGAATTTCTTGGTACTTTAGCGCATTCAAAAAATTTATTTATGCAAGACTTTTGGGCAAACTATTGGTGGACAATAGTTCTCTTCTTTCTTTTATTTGGTACTTTTTTCACCATCAACCAGGGTTTTATTGGTGTTATTACCATGTTTGGAAAATACCAGCGGATAGCCAGACCTGGTTTGCGAATGAAAATACCATTTATAGAAACGATCCATAAAAGAGTTTCCATTCAAAATCGTTCTGTGGAACTGGAATTCCAGGCGGTAACACAGGACCAGGCAAACGTATATTTCAAAAGCATGCTTTTATATTCTGTGCAAAATGCCGATGAAGAAACAATTAAAAAAGTAGCATTCAAGTTTATTGCGGATAAAGACCTGATGCAGGCCTTGATAAGAACTATTGAGGGTAATATCCGTTCATTTGTTGCCACAAAAAAACAAGCTGAAGTACTGGGACTTCGCAGGGAGATCGTTGAATATGTGAAAGAAGAGGTTGATCATTCATTGGAAACCTGGGGTTATCATTTACAGGATCTGCAGATAAACGACATAACTTTTGATAAAGTGATCCTGGATTCAATGAGTAAAGTAGTCGCCAGTAATAATCTGAAAGCTGCTGCTGAAAATGAAGGGCAGGCCCTGTTAATTACAAAAACAAAAGGTGCCGAAGCAGAGGGAAATGCAATAAAGATCTCTGCTGAAGCTGAGAAAGAAGCGGCCAGGCTCCGTGGCCAGGGGGTTGCATTGTTTCGTATGGAAGTAGCACAGGGTATGACGGAAGCTGCCGAACAGATGAAACAGGCTAATCTTGATACCAACGTCATCCTTTTCAGTATGTGGACTGAAGCCGTAAAGAATTTTGCAGAGTATGGAAAGGGCAATGTTATTTTCCTGGATGGTAGCGCACAGGGTATGGAAAACACCATGAAGCAGATACAGGCATTGATGATGAAGCCGGCTGGGTCTACACCTAAATAATTTTCGCGTTTGATTTTTAACATTTGTTGTCAAAATTTACATTTCAAACATTTACTTGTTAAAGAACTCCAAAACTTGATTACCTCCCGCAACGTGGCATTGTTTTTCACGTTCTTCCACAGTTGTTGAAAATTTATTCAGTGTAAGTTTTTACATAAACTTACTTTTACGAACCAAAGAAATAAATAATGATTCACCTTTTACAGACTGACACATTAAATCAGCTTGCCTCAAATGTAAACAGTGCTATTTCAAGTGCAGATAAGAATGGAGATGGAAGTTTAAGCCTTGGCGAATTGCTCGCTATGGGTGGGTGGCTTATGTATCCATTGATAGGGTTATTGCTTTTGGCTATTTTCTTTTTTGTTGAGCGATTAATAGCGATTCGTAAGGCAGGAACGATTGATCAAAACTTTATGAATCATATTCGTGATCATATTGTGAACGGGAATGTTTCGGCCGCAAGAAGTTTTGCAAAGAATACAAACAACCCGGTGGCAAGAATTATTGATAAAGGGATTCAACGTATCGGCAAACCAATCGATATTATCGAAGATAGCATGGAGAATGTGGGCAAGCTCGAATTGTATAATCTTGAAAGAAATCTATCAGTACTTTCTTTGGTTTATGGTATTGCGCCAATGCTGGGTTTCCTGGGAACCATTATTGGTATGCTGCAACTTTTCTATGATATCAGCGCTACTGGTGAATTTACTGCGGCGTCGATCGCGGGTGGTATTTATACAAAAATGATCACCTCTGCTGCCGGTCTTATTATTGGTATGCTTGCATATATCGGCTATAATTTCTTGAATTCTCAGATAGCAAAAGTGACCAACAAGATGGAAGCAAGCGCTGCAGAGTTTATGGATATTTTACAGGAACCCACCAGGTAAAAATTAATAATTCATAATTATTAATTAACAATTCAGAATGAATATAAAAAAAAGATACAAGTCACAACCCGAGCTACATGCAGGCGCACTAAACGATATCCTGTTCATCCTGCTTTTCTTTTTCCTGATAGTTTCAACGCTTGCGAATCCGAATGTAATACCACTCACAGTTCCCAAAGCAAAAAGCCAGTCAAAAGCAAAGCAATCGGTAATTGTTAATATCAAGGCAACAGGAGAGTATATTCTTAATGGCAAATCAGTTCCATTTGATCAACTAAGAGCGGCTGTGGAGCCTTTTATAGTAAAAGATACTTCCCAGGCCACGATTGCAATAAATGCTGATAAAACAGTCCCGCTGGATAATGTAGTAGCTGTAATGCGTATTGCACAGGAGCTTGGTGCAAAAAGTACTTTGTTGGTGGATCCTAAGGCGCAGAAATAATCCTGAATTTAGAAATGACCTGATTGCACGTATTTTCCCCTTGTACTTTTCAACTGTGGGGGTTATTTTTATTTTATAAATCCTGCTCCATGAAAAGACTTTTTTCTTTCTTTTTCATTTTAATATTCTTTCTTTCTTGTAAAAAAGAGAACGAGGTAACGATTACCGGATTTTGGAAAGAGGTTTCAGTTTATACCAGAGATAATTCGGGTGTATTCCATTGGAGTGGACCGTCAAGGTTTCCGCTTCATTTAAAATTAACGGAGGATGGAAATTACTCAGCGTTTAATGATGTACCTGCTGGTCATGGATCTTATCTGTACGATCATTCTACCAGACAGTTAAGCTTTGTTAATTCCAATGGAAATATAACTACTGTTACTGTCTCGCTTCTTGATGATAGTTACCTTATAACAGATTATTCGGTTAACGGCGTAGTTGGGTATAGGCAAAAATTTATAAGGAATTAAACTAAAGTGAAGCCATTAACATTCTATCTTTCCCTTGCATATCTTTTTTCAATTCAACGTCAATAAATCCTGCGGACCGAAACAGGTTTTCAACGGCATCGCCCAGTGCTTCATTTATTTCCACAAATAAGCGGCCATCTGGCCTCAAATGTTTCAAAGAAAAATCAGAAAGCCTTTTATAAAATAGGAGAGCATCTTCATCTGGAACAAATAAAGCAAGACGAGGTTCAAAATTTATAACTCTATGATGCATTGCTTGCGCTTCACTTTGTTTTACATAAGGTGGATTGCTGACAATAATATCAAACTCCCCGAGCTCTTTCCATTTTTCTTCATCAAGAAAATCAAGTAAAACAAAATTTACTTCAGTAAGGTGGTCAATTGCGTTTTCTGTTGCGGTAAATAAAGCTTCACTGCAAACATCAATTGCGGATATAATCGCAGTTGGCAATTTCTTTTTTAAAGTAATCGGGATACATCCACTGCCTGTTCCTACATCAAGAATATTTTTATTTTTATCCGGATACCTATCGGCACCTGACTTTTGACTTTCCTTTATCACCCAATCCACTAACTCTTCCGTTTCCGGTCTTGGTATCAGTACATTTTTGTTCACTTTAAACTTCATTCCTGCGAACCATGCTTCGCCTAATACATATTGTACAGGCTCGTTACGCTTTAATCGTTCGGTGATGTCATCTATGGTTTCGAGCTGGGTACAGGTAAGATAGGACAATTTACTTTTTACCTGTTCCATCCGGGGCATAGTTGTAACATATTCTAAAACCAGATCAATAATGTTTTTTAATTCATCCTTTTCATAAATAATAGAAAGTTCCTTCGTCAATACCGTCCGGGCTTCATTAAATGTCATGAGCAAACTTACGACGTGAATAGCAAATGGTCAATTGCCAATATGAACGAGATATCGTTTTACCATGGGATAAACATTTATTTTTGTAATTATTCACTATTCACAATTGACCACTGACCAAAAATACATGCACCGCTGTCTTGAGCTGGCCGAAAAAGGCTCTGGCTATGTTGCACCGAATCCAATGGTAGGCGCTGTACTTATTTATGATAAAAAAATTATCGGCGAAGGTTATCATCAGCAATATGGGCATCCACATGCCGAAGTAAATTGTATTAATGCTGTCAGTCGCAGGAATAAAACCAGGATCAGGGAGTCGGTTTTGTATGTTTCACTTGAGCCCTGCGTTCATTTTGGTAAAACGCCACCATGTACCGATCTGATAATAGCTAACAATATTCCTAAAGTTGTCATTGGGAGTCGTGATGTTTTTAAAGAGGTTTATGGAAAGGGCATTGAAAAGCTGAAAGCCGCCGGTATAGATGTTCAATATGGAATTCTCGAAAAGGAATGTAACCAGCTCAACAGGCGGTTTATTACATTTCATACGCAACACCGGCCATATATTATCTTAAAATGGGCCGAGACAGCTAACAAAAAGATAGCGGGAAATGGACCTGACCGCCTGTATATTTCAGGTGAGCAAACAAATCGTCTTGTTCATAAATGGAGAAGTGAAGAGGCATCAATTCTTATTGGTACTAACACCGCATTGCTTGATAACCCGGAATTGACGACAAGGAACTGGGAAGGTCCTTCGCCGGTAAGATTGGTGGTTGATATGGATTTGAAATTGCCAGCGGCATTAAAAATTTTTAATGACAAACAAAAAACGATTGTCTTTAATGCATTAAAGCATGAAGAGAATGACAATCTGAATTTTTACCGGGTCACTAAAGATGTTAATCTTATTCACCAAATCGTAAATGCATTGTATCAAATGAAAATTCAGAGTGTAATTGTTGAAGGGGGAGCAAGGTTATTGCAATCTTTTATCGACGAAGGAGTGTGGGATGAAGCAAGAGTAATCAAAAATGAAAAATTAATCATTGAAAATGGACTTGCAGCGCCTGAATTACCCATGAGTCCTGTAAGGGAAGAGAAAACGATGTTAAACGATTCTATCAATACTTATTTTAAAGAAGTAAATCTCACAAGTGTCAACCAGTAATAAAGATTTTTACCTAACCCTTGAAAAGGAATCAATGGCCGAGTTTAAGGATAGAGGCAGCCGTTTTCTTGCTTATGCGTTTCCTGTTTCATCACCCGCCGAATTTAAGAATCGGTTAAACGAATTAAAGGAGGAACACCCCAAAGCAGTGCACCATTGTTTTGCTTATCGCCTTGGTACGGACGGTAATAATTTTCGCAGCAGCGATGATGGTGAACCTTCAGGTAGCGCCGGCCGGCCCATATTAGGACAGATTGATAGCAAGGAGTTGGTAAACACAGCCATCATTGTTGTTCGTTATTTCGGTGGTACTTTACTTGGTGTGCCCGGTTTGATCAATGCGTATAAGACAGCTGCCTCTTTTGCATTGCAGTTGAACCCCATTGTTAAAAAACCTGTTACCATCAATTACAGGCTGCAGTTCGATTATACCATTTTGAATGATGTAATGCGGATCATTAAAAAGAATGACTGTGTAATTCTAAGGCAGGACCTGCAACTGTTCTGCATGATAGAAGCGTCTATTCCAAAGTCACAACTTGAGCTGTGCATTCTCCAGCTAAAGAGTCTGAAGAGTATGGAATTGTCAGCTATTTGAAAATTTATTTCTATCAGCATTTTCACCCTTAAAATAATTTAACTTCATCGCTCAATTTAAACTTACGTTATGCTTGCAAGAATCTTTTTAGTAGTTACTTTTTTTATAGTGATTATTTTTCCTTCCGCTTCGCAGGTTTCAATCATTCCAGAACCTGTTTCCTTAAAACAGAACGAAGGAACTTATGATTTTAAATCTAAAATCGTTATTGGGGGAGAAATAACGAATGTCGTTGTAAAAAAGATCGCTGAATCGCTGAAAGAAAAATTATCAGTTACCGGCTTGCCGGTTACGCTTGCCTTAGCGAATGAAAAGGCTGATGTTAATTTATCTTTGAATAAAGCCGCAAATGCAACAATAGGTAAAGAAGGTTACCAGCTTACAACTTCCGCAAGCAATGGTGTTGTCATCACTGCAAATGACCCTGCGGGCTTGTTCTATGGTGTGCAAACTTTTATTCAACTTTTACCAGCAGCAATTGAAAGTAAATCGGTAGTTAAAAATATTTCATGGTCTGTGCCGGCAGTTGAGATCACTGATTACCCACGTTTCGGTTGGCGCGGATTGATGTTTGATATTTCCCGTCACTATTTTAACAAGGAACAGATAAAGCAATATATGAATACGATGGTGAAGTATAAATACAATATGCTTCATCTTACCTTGTCAAATGATGAAGGATGGCGGGTCGAAATAAAATCATTGCCTAAACTTAATTCTGTTGGCTCATGGCGGGTAGATCGCACCGGTACATTTGGAAATTTTATTCCGCCTACCGATGATGAGCCCCGTAATTATGGTGGTTATTTAACTCACGAAGATGTAAGAGAGCTTGTGCAGTATGCAAAAGACAGGTTCATAAATATATTACCAGAGATCGATGTGCCGGGGCATAGCCTTGCAGCTATTGCTTCTTATCCTGAATTAGTTTGCACTCCGGGAAAATACAGAGTTCGTTCAGGTGAAAAAATTATGGAGTGGCCGGCGAATGCACATTTTTATGGATTGATCGATAATTCACTTTGTCCTGCAAATGAAAAAGTGTATGAGTTCCTGGATAAAGTGTTTACTGAAGTTGCCCAGTTATTTCCATTTGAGTACATACACATGGGAGGCGATGAAACAGCAAGGAATTTTTGGGAAAAATCGGATGCTGTAAAAGCGTTGATGAAAAGAGAGAAGCTGAAAAATCTTGATGAGGTTCAAAGTTATTTTACAAAAAGAGTGGAGAAGATCATTAATTCAAAAGGAAAAAAAATGATCGGCTGGGATGAGATACTTGATGGAGGTCTTGCACCTAATGCGGCCGTGATGAGCTGGCGGGGAATGAAAGGAGGAATTGCAGCGGCTAAGATGGGACATGAAGTCGTGATGAGTCCCACCACTTATGCATACATAGATTATATGCAGGGTGATGGCATTATAGAACCACCGGTTTATGCTTCGTTGCGTTTAAGTAAAACTTATGAATTTGAACCAGTGCCCGAGGGTGTTGATGCAAAATATATAAAAGGGGGACAAGCCAATTTATGGACTGAACAGGTGTATAATATGCGGCATGCAGAGTATATGACATGGCCCAGGGCTTTCTCAATAGCCGAAACCGTCTGGTCGCAAAAAGAAAAAAAGAACTGGAGCAGGTTTGTTACAAAAGTGGAAGATCATTTTAAGCGGTTCGATTATGCACAAACAAAATATGCACCCAGCATGTATGAACCGGATTTCAAGTTCACAAAGAATGATAAAAACAGGATCACTGTTGAGATGAAAACAGAAGTTCCGGGCATTTCTGTTCATTATACATTTGATAACTCTTTCCCTGATAATTTTTATCCTGTATATTCAAAACCCGTAGAAATTCCTATCGATGCCTCAACAATGAAGGTGGTAACTTATCGCGGTGACAAACAATTGGGAAGATTAATTGTTTTTCCAATTGCTGAAATGAGAAAAAGGGCAGGAGTGAAAGATAAGATGTAGTTACGAACTAAGGGTTTCATTTAAATATTTGATCGGATTGAGGTAAAACATTTTCCTTTTTCCCTGTATGCCTTTATCGATTCGCCATGGATAGGGAATTATTGTTTTGATCGTATAATGGAGATGCGAAGGCTTTCCACTGGCATTCCCGGTTGAACCCACTGTGCCGATAATACTTTTTGAAGAAACGATTGAAAAACTTTTTGTTTTTATTTTATCAAGATGGGCGTAGTAATGTATTCTCCATTTTGGCCCCAGGATGAAGACTACATTACCGCCCCTTTCAGTCTTTCCTTTGTATAAAACGATCCCGGCTGTAGCAGGATGAATAGTAGTTCCCCTTTTAGCAAAAATGTCAACGCCTTTATGGGTTACTGATCTTCCCCACGGATATGCCCAGAATGATTTTTGCGAATAGCTTTTTTTTGTGGCGCCTTCAACAGGCATTCTGAATTTTTGTGGCAGCAGCAGACCAAGAAGCACAAGGAAGATCAAAAAAGCCAGCCATCGGAAAAATGTCTTGATGATCCTCTTAAACATACACTCACGTTATAGTAAATCATCTTCTTTAAACTGATACTGGCTTTTTATTTTTCGCATCACCTCATCCATACTTGCACGATGATCTTCCGGTTTCCATTCACCCCGTTCCCATTTGTCAAGTTCTTTGTCAATATTTTTTTGCTGAAGCTGTGTAAGCTTTTCCGCCAATTGATCGCCCATTTCTTTTTGTTTTTCACGATATACTTTTCTCTTCTCAAATCGTTCATTCCTGTCTTTTCTTATTTCTGCCTCTTCATTAGCCATGTTCAGCAATTCCTCTTTTGCAAGTGCAATATCATAAGGCCCGAGCGGCATCATGAGCTTTGATAACACCGGCCCGATTTCAATCAGTATGATCAGCATTGAGATCAGCAGGCTTGCCCAGAATACACTTGGTTCTTCTGCAGAAAGATCCGCCAGCGCTTTGTTGCGTTCAAGGAAACCCATGTTTGCGGTTGCCGAGGCTTCAAATAATTTGCGTTTATCTTCCATCGATGCTTTTGCAGTGCCCATGATGCTATCCTGGCTTTTCATGTTTTGCTCAAGCGATAATATTTCAGGAGCAAATTGATTTCTTGCCAGGTTAAATGCATCCTGTTTTAATCTTGTGATATTTTCAATGCCTCGTTGCATGCTGCCACCGGTACCATCAGCTTCCCGCAGATACCCCGTTTGCAGATTGTGCAGCGTGTCCTCGATCGCCAGCTTACGACCGAGGAGGCGCTGTCTTTCAGTTTCTGCATTTACAAGTTGGTTTTTAAACTCCATTGCTAATAGACTATCATTAAGCTGGATCTTCTTATGGAGATTCTCTGTCATTTTTACATTGATCTCTTTTTCAAAAATCTTCATTTCAAGTGGTCGTGCAATTACAACGCCGATCAACAATGCAAGAGCAAGGCGTGGTATCGCCATCATAATTTGCTTTCGGCGTGATACGCCATATTTCCGCATGGTAGAAACAAGGAACCTGTCGAAATTAAAGATTATCAATCCCCAGATGATCGCAAAGCCGATCGTCCACAACCAATTTCCAAAAACTGTATAAATAGCATAGCCGGCTGACAGCGTTGCCAGTACAAACGTGGCAAGCAGCACTGCTCCCAGTCCTGAGTATTTACTATGCTCAGATGGAAATTGTTTTAATAATTTTTGATGTGCTCCTGCACACCACCATAGAAAGTAGTTTTTTTCAACCGGTTTTTTCTTTTCGCCAAACGAGTCGTATGTATACAGGCCATCAAGGCCTTCATTGGATTCAGGCATAGTAGGTGTTTTTCAGTAAAAGAATTTATATATGAAATGTCCCGGTTAGAAGTTGAATAATTTTTAAACGCTGATAATTTCTGCTAATTACAATTGCGCTGTTAAGAAAAGGATAAAGGCTATTGGCAGGCATTTTTGCGCTGGTTAAGTTTCTGTTGCGACGCACAGCCTGCCCTGAGATTTTCCGTAGGGTTCGGGGGTCCTGTTCTATATCGAACAATTGCGTCGAAGGTTATCCTGACCGGGTGTACCCAGCATAATTGAATGTAAACTTTTTTATGAGTAATTTATAAAACCGCCAAACTCTTCTTAATTTTAGATTGAGCTTAGAATTGTGAAAATTCTCCTGATCATATTTCTTTTAATACCCGTTTGCTTTTATTCACAACAAAGGCACGCTAATTTTTATGACATTGATAGTAAGGTTGAATCGATCTCTTCCGGCCACACAGATACATTAGCAAGAAAACTGGCTGCACTTGGCAATACAGAAAAGGAAAAGGTAAGAGCTATTTTTCGCTGGATAACACAAAATATTGATTACAACGTGAGGCCCATTGGCCGGAGCAAAAAGACACAGGTATTGTTTTATGAAGAACCGGAAGACAGTTCTGCTCCATTGCCATCATTAAATGAAAGAGTGGCAAGAAAGGTTTTATATAAGGGAGTTGCTTTTTGCGAAGGCTATTCCCGATTATTTAAAACTTTATGTGATCATGCAGGCATACAATGCGAGATCATTTATGGTTATGCAAGAACAAATACCAACCGCAGATTTGGTGTTAACCACGCGTGGAATGCCGTTTATATTGACAGCGCCTGGCATTTGCTGGATGTTACATGGGCCAGCGGCGTTGTTGGTTTTGGAAATGAGTATGTCCGGCAATTCAACGATTTCTACTTTTTAACTCCCCCCGACGAATTCATCCGTGATCATTACCCTGAAGACCCGCAATGGACACTACTGAGCAATCCTCCCGTTTATCGCGAATACAATCAGAGTCCCTTTCGTTATTCAGGTTATGTGAAAGCAGGGATCAATAGTCATTTTCCGGCAAAAGGTGTGATTGATGTGGCAGTGGGTGATTCAATTCTTATTGAAATAAAATCAAAGAGAGAAATTAGAAATTATTTTGTTTCAGAATCGCCAATTTTAGATTCTACTAAGATTATAACACTTCCTGATACAGGTGGTGAAAAACTTTCTTTCATATACAATGTAACTGCTGCAACGAGTGAATGGCTTTATGTTTTTTGCAATGATGAACTTGCGATGCGTTACAAACTAAATAAAAAACAAAGTATAGCTGTAAACCATCCTTCCGGTGTTTTAAAGCCTGAATAGCTAATTTTCAAAAAAGATTTAATGAATTCATCTTTTCCCCAGTTAATTATTTTTTTACTGGCCGGGATAATTTCTATTATTCTACTTACTGTAAAATTCAGGGTACATCCTTTTTTCGCTTTGATCATTGCTTGTTTTGTTACAGGACTTGGAGTCCAACTGCCGGTCGCTGAAATTTTATCATTGATCAAGAATGGATTTGGAGATGTAATGTCGAAACTGGCACTTATTATCGTGCTGGGTACAACGATTGGTGTGCTACTTGAAAAGAATGGAAGCACGCAGGTAATGGCAGCATCAATTTTAAAATTAGCTGGGCGAAAAAATACTTCACTGGCTTTGTCTTTTACAGGATTTATAGTCGGCCTCCCCATCTTTTGCGATTCTGGCTACATTGTTTTGAACGGCATCAACAGATCACTGATTAAAAAAACAGGTATTGCTGCGGCTACAATGAGTATTTCATTAGCATCAGGTTTGTATGCTGTTCATTGTTTGATACCCCCGCATCCGGGAGCCACTGCAGCCGCTGGTACCCTGGCTGTTGATTTTGGAAAGCTGATCTTATATGGAATTGTGATTGCAATTCCCGCCATGCTCATTGGTCATTGGTGGGCTGTATATGCTGGTAAAAAAACAGAGGCAAGTGCGAGCACACAAGAGAATACTGAAGAGGTAATTCCGAAGGGCCCTAAAGTTATACCTGCGTTCCTGCCAGTAATAGTTCCAATTTTACTGATGGCGTTAAGATCCATTCTTGTGTTTGAAAAGGACCAAACAGGTTTACTTGCTGATACTATAAGTATCGCAGGTGATCCATCCGTTGCTCTTGCAATTGGAGTGTTGCTGGCAATTATAACTGGAAAAAACACTAAACACTCTTTGTCTTTTCAATTATCATCAGCAGTAGAAAAAGCAGGAGGGATTTTGGTGATCATAGGTGCCGGCGGTGCATTTGGTGCCGTACTCGCCGCCACCGATATTGGTGATCACTTTAGTGAAAGACTTGATCTGAAAATGCTTGGTATCTTCTTTCCTTTTTTATTAACGAGCCTTATTAAAACGGCACAAGGCTCCTCTACGGTCGCCATTATTACAGCATCATCGATTGTGCTTCCTATGTTATCAATATTGGGTCTTGAATCTGAAAACGGGAGGTTGCTTGCTGTCCTGGCAATGGGTGCAGGCTCAATGATGATATCGCATTCCAATGATGCTTATTTCTGGGTCATTTCCAAATTTTCAGACATTGATACCAGGACGATGTTGCGTGTGCATTCGGTGGCGTCAATTTTAATGGGACTTGTTACGATGATCTTTATTTACCTGGTGTCTTTGATCATTTTATAATTTGTTATGCATATACTGATTGCGCCTAATGCTTTTAAAAATAGCCTTGATGCAACTAAGGTTGCGGAAGCTATCAGCAATGGTTTGCAAAAAAGCAAATTACAATGTACTATGTCATGCTTTCCCGTAGCGGATGGTGGTGATGGCACGGCCGGGTTATTGATCGATCACTTAAAAGGCGAATGGATCCATACCAATGTGCACGATCCGTTGATGAGAAAAATAAATTCTTCCTTTGGTTGGATCGAAAAAGATAAAACTGCCATCATTGAATTGGCGGCTGCCTCTGGCTTACGCTTGCTGAACCCTGCAGAATATGCTCCTTTAAAAACTACAACTTTTGGTACGGGAGAATTAATGTTGAAAGCATTAGATAAAAATGCAAGTAAGATCCTTTTATGTGTTGGTGGAAGCGCCACTGTTGATGGCGGCACAGGAATTTTAAAAGCGCTGGGTGTAAAATTTTTTGATGCAAAAGGAAATGAATTGAATGAGCTGCCGGCCGATTTGTTATCACTTGCAGAAATTGATACAACAAATTGCAATAAAAGGATCAGCGACACCCGAATAATTATTTTATGTGATGTTGAAAATCCTTTGCTAGGCACGAACGGAGCAGCTAAATTTTTCGGCCCACAGAAAGGAGCCTCAAAAAAAGATGTTCAGTTGCTGGAAGACATTCTCATAAAATTCAATGATATTGTTTTGCACAAAACGGGCAAGGACATGGCTAACATTAAACATGGCGGAGCAGCAGGCGGTGTGGCATCCGGCTTACACGGTTTCTTCAATGCAGAGCTGGTTAACGGCATTGATTATTTTTTACATGCGACCGGTTTTGAAAAAGAAATAGCGAAAACAAATATGGTCATCACCGGCGAAGGAAGTATTGACCTGCAAACCTTGCAGGGTAAGGGGCCGTTTGGTGTCGCAAAAAAGGCGAAAGAATTTTTATTGCCTGTTATCGGTTTGGCAGGCCAGGTGCCCCCCTTTCATGATAATTCATTACAGCAATATTTTGATCAGCTCATATCTATAAATGATAATTCAACAGATCTGGAAACAGCAATAAAAAATACTTATACGAATCTTGAAAAAGCTGCACAGCATTTGGGTGATCGGCTCAGTTTGCCGGCTGTGCAAAACTAAATTGAATTGAAAATTAGGAAACGACCCTCCTTTCTTCGTAACTTCTATTCCTTCCAACCGTGCTGTATTCATGAAAAGGAACCTTCCTTGAAAACTATCATTCTTTACATTTAAAAAAGGAGGTGTTATGTTTGTACGACTCACTTATTTCGGCTTTAAAACCGAAAAACTTACAGAGCTAAAAAAATTCTACAACGAAGTTGCCATCCCGACGCTGAAGAAACAAAAAGGTAATCTTGAGTGCAGACTTTTACAGCCTGTTGACAAGAAGGACGACTATATTTCAATGACGACATGGGAGAGAAAGGAAGATGCAGATACTTATCACAACTCCGGGGTGTATAAGGATCTCGTTGACCAGGTGAGGCCGTTTTTTTCTAAAGAGCCTGTGTTAAGGGTATACGAGACTGAAGACGTAATGGAACATGCCTGAAGTGCTAAGTATTCAAATGGGGCTTACTAAAGCCCCATTTTTTATAAATAGAAAAGTTAGCTGCCGCGTTGTGATCCAGTATTAGCTTGTTTGCTTACAAAAGTGTTTGTCTGCGGCTTTTGAATGAATTTTGAACCAGGGGCGGCGTTCTGATTTTTCTTTTTGTCGTTCTTTTTTTTGCCCTTGTTATTTTGATTAAGTAATGACATACGGATAAGTTTTTTTTGCAAATATACTCGTTTCTTTTTTTGCCTACCTCAGCAATTTATAAAACTTTTCTATGTCGGCGATCTCTGTTGAACTGAGTACTTCGTTGTTGTCATATTTTATTTTCAGAAACAATCCCCTTTTGTGCTGCGGATATTTCTCCAGTAGGGCTGTGATCTTTTTTCCCAGCTCTTCATCTTTTTTATAAAGAGGCGCTGGTTCTGGCTTATCAGATTTATAACGTGTGGGTTTTTTTAAAATGATCGCTTCCAGCGTCGACAGTTTGCCCACAGGAATTGTATTTACTTTTTGTGCTATTTGATACAGGCCTTCCAGTTGTTTTTTACTAAGCCCACCACGATTTAAATATTGTTGATGCAGGCTTTTGACAAACGTGGAGGCAGGAAAAGCTGCTTCCGTTAATTCAAGCACATCTCTGACAACGTCTACATCGGAATTCATTCTCTGAGTATAATTTTAAGTCCTAAAAATAGGGAAAGGTGAATAAAATTATTGAATCCGTAGCGACGTCTCGCAGTTCCCCTTTTTACCTAGACCCGGGCGTCAAAGACTGAATTGAATGTGGATGGATTTTTGCCTCTTGGAAATGGAAGGGCTTAAGGGTTATTGAATTTAATTTTGAGTTTCCACGGTTTCTAAATTCCATTTTCTATTACCTTTTTTGGTTTGTTCGAAGCTTATGTTTTTCCTATAGGGAATCAGGATAAACACATCCAATCCTCCAGAGATCAGAGCCAAAAGGATCATAGGTATCAACAACAGAATCGTTCCAATGACAGCAATAATTATTCTGCCAGCTGAGGTAAAGCCAATAAACGAAATGTCAGACTCCGAATAGACCTTTTCCTTAAATTTTTTGTTATAAGGCTTAACTCTGATCTCGTTTTCGTCAATGCTTGTGATTTGCGCTCTTTTAACTTTTAGCTTACCTTTTTCATTTGGAAAGTACATCCATACATCACGTCCTTTTTTTAATCGGAAAGTTTTATTGTATCCGATTTTCGATATTTCAATTGCCATTTCTCTTGGAGAACCAATTGTATCAGGTTTAGTATCAGGAACAATTGATTCGGCTTTAGTATACCCGGTACAACAGGTGGTTAGATGAATAAGAAGACCCAATAGTGTTATTGCTTTCATATATCAATAAATTTGAAATTTATTTAAATAACAGTTGTTTTTTCCAATGTTCATTTGCCTCCGTTTTTAAACAAACGGGCCTTTCTCCCAGGTGAAATCTCAGAAGGCTATTGTTATTCTTTTTATGTTGGATAAGTAATCTTGGTCAGGTAAGATGGGATAAGGTAAGCGTCACACCAAGAATAAGGTTTGAAATCAACACCGTTACACTAATGTAAAGTTTCTGATATTAAAAACAAAATTTTTTGCATCGATAATGAGACTTATAAAATCTCGAATGGCTGCGCAATAGAATTTCCGGCAACCACAAGCTCACCCCATTATTATTATCTTTGCCGACCTATGACAGAAGAAGTAAAAAAAGAAGAAAGGAGTTTAAATTTCCTGGAAGAAATAATTGAAGAGGATCTGAAATCGGGTAAATACAAACAGATCATTACCCGTTTTCCCCCTGAGCCTAATGGCTATCTGCATATCGGCCATGCATCGAGCATTTGTTTAAATTTTGGCTTGACAAAAAAGTATCCTGGTTATACCAATCTCCGATTTGATGATACAAACCCTGTGACGGAGGAAGTGGAATATGTTGATAGCATCAAAGATGATGTTCGCTGGCTTGGGTTTCAATGGAAACATGAATTGTATGCCAGCGATTATTTCGATCAGTTGTATGAGTTTGCGGTGAAACTTATAAAAAAAGGACTGGCATATGTAGATGATAGCACCAGTGAAGAGATGGCTGCGATGAAAGGTACACCAACCGAACCGGGTAAGAATAGTAAGTATCGTGACAGGAGCGTGGATGAGAACCTTGACCTGTTTGCAAGAATGAAAGCTGGCGAATTTGAGGATGGCACGAGAACATTGCGTGCAAAGATCGATATGGCGCATATCAATATGCTGATGCGGGACCCTGTGATCTACCGGATTAAACACGCACATCATCATCGTACGGGTGATAAATGGTGCATCTATCCAATGTATGATATGGCACATGGTCAAAGTGATTCTATAGAAAATGTAACTCACTCAATTTGCACATTGGAGTTCGTTCCACATCGTGAATTCTATGATTGGCTGATCGAAAAATTGGAGATCTATCCATCGCACCAGTATGAATTTGCAAGAAGGAATATTAATTATACCGTTACGAGTAAAAGAAAACTCCTGCAACTGGTAAATGAAAATTATGTTACTGGTTGGGACGATCCAAGAATGCCAACCATCACCGGTTTACGTCGCCGGGGTTATACACCGGAAAGCATTCGTGAATTTTGTGATCGGATCGGGATTGCAAAAAGAGAAAATATTGTTGATGTTGGCCTGCTCGAATTTTGTTTAAGAGAGCATTTGAATAAAATTTCATTGAGAAGAATGGTGGTATTTGACCCGGTTAAAGTAGTGATCACTAATTTCAGGAACGAAACCGAAATGCTTGAAACCGATAATAATCCTGAAGATCCAACCAGTGGAAAAAGACAAGTTCCGTTCAGCAGGGAAATTTACATTGAGCGGGATGATTTTATGGAAAAACCACCAAAAAAATATTTTCGTTTGGCTCCGGGACAAATGGTGAGACTGAAAAGTGCGTACATTATTAGATGTGATGAAGTAATTAAAGATGATTCCGGAAAGGTTACTGAGCTGTATTGTACTTATATCCCGGAAAGCAAAAGTGGCAATGACACTTCCGGTATTAACGTAAAAGGAACGTTACATTGGGTAAATGCTGCTGATGCGGTCAAAATAGAAGTAAGGGAGTATGATCGCTTATTCAGAGTGGAGGATCCATCAAGTGAAGAGGGAGATTTTAAAGATTATATAAATCCGGATTCTTTAAAGGTAGTAACTGGTTATGCTGAGCCGGCCATCAAGAATGCAAAATTCAGCGACCGTTTCCAGTTCTTACGCAAAGGATATTATTGTCTTGATAAAGATTCATCGGAGGAAGGAGTGATCTTTAACCGCACTGTTACATTAAAAGATGATTGGGCGAAGCAGGTGAAAAAGGGTTCTTAAATTATTTATACTCCCCAAACACACATCTCAATTCATCAGCGATCTCACCAAGTGTGACCTTATTTTCTACTGACTCTATTACAGTTGGCATTAAATTTTCGCCGCTAACAGCTTTGTCATTCAATTGCTGCAAGAGCTGATCGACTTTAGCCCTGTCCCTGCTATTCTTTAACCTTGTTAATTTTTCAACCTGTAAATTCCTGATGCTATCATCAATTCTAAAACCAGGAATGGGCGTTTCTTCTTCCACCTGGAACTTATTTACACCAACAATAATTTTTTCATTTGTTTCTACTTTGAGTTGATGCTCGTATGCGCTGCGGGCAATTTCATTTTGAATAAAGCCTTTTTCAATCGCATCTACACTACCACCCATTGCGTCAATTTTTTCGATCAGCTTCCATGATGCGGCTTCCACTTCGTTAGTAAGCGATTCAATAAAGTAGCTGCCACCAAGTGGATCGGCTGTATCGGTTGCGCCGCTTTCAAAGGCTACGACTTGCTGTGTACGCAATGCAATTCTTGCAGCTTCTTCTGTTGGTAAACTCAATGCTTCATCATATCCATTTGTATGTAATGATTGGGTGCCTCCAAGTACAGCGGCCAATGTTTGTATGGTAACTCTTGAAATATTATTTAGTGGTTGCTGTGCTGTTAAAGTACTGCCGCCAGTTTGTGCATGAAAACGAAGCATCATTGCTTTTGGATCAGTAGCGCCGAGCTCCTTCATCATCTTTGCCCACATTCTTCTTGCTGCACGAAATTTTGCCACTTCTTCAAATAAGTTATTATGTGCATTAAAAAAGAAAGAAAGACGTTTGCCAAATACGTTAATATCCAAGCCTTTTTCGAGTGCTGCTTTTACATACGCTTTTCCATTGCTAAGTGTAAAAGCAATTTCCTGTACCGCTGTGCTTCCTGCTTCACGAATATGGTATCCGCTGATGGAAATCGTATTCCACTTCGGTAATTCGTGACTGCACCAATCAAAAATATCAGTGACGATCCGCATGGAGGGCTTAGGCGGATAAATATAAGTGCCCCGTGCGGCGTACTCTTTTAGAATATCATTTTGTATAGTGCCGGATATTTTTTTAAGATCTGCACCTTGTTGTTTTGCCAATGCAACATAAAAGGAAAGCAATATAAAACCAGTAGCATTGATCGTCATTGAAGTGGAAACATCTTCAAGCTTTATTCCTTTGAACAATGCCTGTACATCTTCAATTGAATCGATCGCTACACCAACCTTGCCAACTTCGCCTTCTGCGAGTGAATGATCGCTGTCATAACCGATCTGTGTTGGCAGATCAAAGGCAACGCTTAATCCGTTGACGCCCTGGGATAATAAATAATGATACCGTTTATTACTTTCTTCGGCGGTGCTAAAGCCTGCATATTGCCGCATCGTCCACAACTTGCCCCGATACATGTCGGCTTGTATTCCCCGTGTAAATGGAAATTCACCAGGCTGTTCAAGGGCGTTCTCATAGTTATCGGGAGAAGGTTGAAGATTTGTGTAAACTTCTTTTATTTCAATTCCTGAATCTGTATATTTTTTCTTTTCATCCATAATACAAACTTTCAACCTTCAATTCTTAACTTATTATTTCATCAGCTTTCTTGCCTCGTAGTTCAGTGCTTCGAGTACAATATTGTGTAATGCTTTTTTATCTTGTGCAATAATAACCTCCATTATTCTTTTTCCCAGGTCATAGCCTCTTGAATCAGGCGGTAATGTTTGTGCCACCTGGTTTATAATAAGCATATTCTGTTCCTTTAAGTTATTAACGGCCTGCCATGCTACAGGGCTTACATATATCTGCTGCGAACTGTTATATTCAAATTCCTGTTTTATACTTTCGAGCATCAGCAACTGGATCTCTTTTGCAGTAAGGCCAGGCTGGTTGGCACGGCTTACAAGATTCGGCAGCGCAATTCTTTCGGTCAGTATCACCAATCTTTCATAGGCTTGCAATTGCAATGGCCTCGTGGTATAGGCAGGGTCAATAGTTTTTTTGTTTTCCCTCTTTGTGATCCATAAGTAACAAACTATCAATGAAAGCACAATTGCGAAAGTGGAGAGTATCAGACTAAGTGTAGCGGTATCCATAGATTTTGTTTAAGTTTTGCAAAAATACAGGCAAAAGGCTTTCTTTTCCGAATTAGAAAATGGGCCTCATTTTTGTTTTTTATTTTTGCAGATAAATAAATTCAATGGTTATTACAGAAAGCATACCGGTGACAATGACGGCAGGAGCTATCAGGCAAATAAAAAGACTGATGGCAGCAGAAGGATTTGATACCACTCAAAAACTTCGCGTTGGCGTAAAAGGAGGAGGCTGCTCAGGCATGTCTTATGTTCTGGGCTTTGATCAACCAACCGAAAAAGACAAAACATTTGACATAGAAGGTATCAGTTGCGTAATGAATGCGGCGCATGAAATGTATGTCTACGGCATGGAGATCGATTGGGAGGATGGCTTGAATAACCGTGGATTTACTTTTAAAAACCCCAATGCCGCTACAACCTGTGGCTGCGGCACCAGCTTTGGAGTGTAGCTGAGCTTAACACCTTTGGAAGTTTTCATATCGTTTTGTTTGCTCAATTAATATTCAGGAAAAATAAACCCCTGTTTTTTAGCAGGGGTTATTCTTATTCTAAATAAAATCCTTTTAGCTTTTAGCTGTTGCTGGCTTTACGGCTGGCTTCTGTGCAGTAGCAGTAGCTACCTCTTCAGTTTTTCCCAGCGCTTTTCCTTTAGCAAGGTCAACAAGTACTGGCGCTGCTACGAATACTGATGAATAGATACCTGTAATAACGCCTATCAACATTGCAAATGCAAATCCTCTTGTAACCTCACCGCCAAATATGAAAAGAATGAGAAGAGTAAGAAACACTGTTAATGAAGTCATAATGGTACGGCTCAGCGTATCATTAATCGCTTTATTGATAATGATCTCTTTTGGTTGCCCTTTCATTGTGCCGCTGTATTCACGGATCCGGTCAAATACTACGACAGTATCGTTCATGGAAAATCCAATAACGGTAAGGATAGCAGCAATGAAATGCTGATCAAGCTCAAGAGGGAAAGGAACTACACCTCTTAAAAATGAGAATGCAATAATTGTAACCAATACGTCGTGAAACAAAGCGATGATAGTTCCGAGCGAATATCTCCAATCGCGGAAACGAATAAAAATGTACAATGCGATCAATATCAGGGCAATGATCGTCGCATTTCTTGCTCCTTTTTTCAAGTCATCTGAAATGGTTGGTAAGACCGTCTTAGACCCTAGTTTATTCTTTACATCAAATTCTTCGTAGGAGACGCCACCAAGGTGATTTTTTAAACCATTATATAGTTGTCTTTCAACAATAGAATCAACATTGGGACGAGGATCATCAATAAGGTAAGATGTCGTGATATCCAGTTGGTTATTCAAGCCTACCGTCTTAATCGTAGGATTTTGATTGAATGCAACTTCAAGGTCTTTCCTTATACCAGCAACATCCAATGGCTTTGTCTTATCAAACTGTATATTGAAACTGCGACCACCTTTGAATTCAACGCCCTGGTCAAAGCCATTAAAAAGAGCTCCTACACCAAGTGCCAACACTACAAAAGAGATCATGTAAGCAACCTTGCGATATTGAATGAATTTGAAATTTGCGTTTTTGAAAAGCTTGCGACTAACACCGGTGAAATATTCAAGGTGTTTTTTCTTATTGGTAAACCAATCGCTCACCCAACGGCTTACAAGAATACCGCAGAACAAAGAAAGAAGAATACCAATGATCTGGGTTGTTGCAAATCCTTTTACAGGACCTAATCCAAAGATGAAAAGGATAATCGCGGTAAGCAAGGTAGTTACGTGGCCATCAAGCACCGGTGGCAACGAACGCCGGTATCCCTCGGCGATCGCCAATTGGTAACTTTTCCCTTTTGTCAACTCTTCTTTTATACGTTCATAAATGATTACGTTGGTGTCAACGGCCATACCAATGGTAAGTACAAGACCTGCGATACCCGGAGCAGTAAGTGTAGCACCGAAAGAGGTCAGGACTCCAACAGTATAAAGAAGGTTTAGAATAAGCGCAATGTTTGCGATCCAGCCGCTGGTGTTATAATAAACCAGCATTAGTATGAAGATTACTGCAAATGAAATTATAAATGCCAGGCTTCCACCCCTGATTGCTTCAGCTCCCAATGTAGGTCCTACCACTTGTTCCTGAACGATCTTGGCAGGTGCGGGAAGCTTACCTACTTTTAAGATACGTGCAAGATCCTGGGCTTCTTCAACAGTGAAGTTTCCAGTGATACGAGAGTCGCCACCTTCGATTCTTTGTTCTGCTATAGGCGCAGAATAAACAGTATTATCAAGTACAATAGCAATAGGTATTTTATTTTTTGCACTTTTATCTGTAAGTGTTGCCCAGTCGCTTGCCCCTTTTTGGTTCATGCTCATCAATACCATTGGATTTCCAGAAAGTGGTTCAAAGCCCTGCGATGCGTCAACTACAGCATCACCTTCGATGGGAGCTTTATCTGCGCCATAAGTTTTGATCACGTACAGTCCCACAAAACTGTTTTTCTTGCCGGTAGTTGCGTCAGTTTCTACAATGCCATATAAAAGTCTCGCATCACCTGGAAAATCAGCCACCTGGTTCAGATAATCTCTTACCGTCGCGGTATCTTTTATAGCTACATAGCCAATAGGTGCAGGCCATCTTGGTTGGTTTTGTGCATCGGGGTACTGTTGAACAAACTGGATATACTCACCAAGACGTTTTCTTGGATCTGCTGATACTGATTGCTGAGTGGCTGTACTTTGAGTTTGTGTTTGACCAGGCGTCAGAAGATCAGTAATATTCGCATCTTTTTTCGTCGTATCTTTTTTATTCCCTGTTGTATCAGCCTTAGCAGTAGTTGCGGTTGCTGTATCAGTTACTGATTTACCACTCATCAATGCAGTAAATGCCTGGTCAGCTGCTTGCAATTCCTGTGCTAACTCGCCAAGATTATAAACCTCCCAAAATTGAAGGTTGGCAGACGTTTGTAAAAATTTTCTTACTCTTTCTTTGTCATCTATACCAGGAAGATCAACAGTGATAATGCCTTTTGCTTCTTCAAGATTGAGTGATGGCTGGGCCACGCCAAACTTATCAATCCTCCTTTGCATTATGTAATATGTCCTGTTAATTGCCTGTCCGGCTTCGTCGCGAATTACTTCGAGTACTTTTGCATCAGTTGAGTTCTTTGGAATTCTATCCGAATTAGTGGCAGAAAAAATGCCTGCTAATTTATCCGTTCCTGCAATGTTTTTAAATTCATTATAAAATAAAGAAATAAAATCTTTATCACTATTTGCCTTTTGCTTAGTGGCAGCATCAAGTGCTCTTAAAAACTGTGGATCTTTTGAATTATTACTCAATGATCTTAGCAAACCTGTAAGCTCTACTTCCATCGTTACACTCATCCCACCTTGCAGATCCAGACCAAGATTCAATTCTTTTTCTCTTGCTCTTCCATAGGTATCTCCGAACCAGGTTATTTTTTCTTCCTTGGTACTATCGAGCAATTTTGTAAGACGATCTCTATAGAGCGTTTTAAGTGAGTCAGTATAATCAGCTGACCTGGAGAATTTTCTTGCTTCAGGATAGTTAGCATCCATGTAAGCTTTGGCACGGGCAGCCATTTTGTTTTCATGTTTGTTGACAAACCACGTGAAAGAAAGCAGCCATACAGAATAAATAATAAGCAGGATTGCAAACACCGCTACTAAACCTCTTAATTGCATACGGGGTAGATTTACATTTTATGCCTCATTGCCATTTCCCACACTGGTTCGGGCAAGCGGCTGGGATTTTTTTTGGAGGGCAAAGATAGGGGTTTCACCCAGAAAAAAAGAGATAAAAAATTCGGCTGATGTCGGTGGTTTTCAGGAACTAATCAGGGGTTCAAGTGATTAATTTGGGTTAAGTTTAAAGCATGAATATTTCTAAAGGCATTGCAGCTATGGTTTTGGTTCTTCTGGCCGCCTGCAAAACGCCGATAAAAATGGGCAAACCTCAATCAATTGAAACAAAAAATGATTCGGCAATGAGTTTTACCGGAACTACTCATACTTATTTAGTTGACTTATTAAAACAACACCCGGATCATTTCCGGGCTGTGCTCTCCAATCAGCGCCATAACATTCAGATTATTTATACTCAGATTGACCGTCGTAAAAATAATAAGCCAAAGTTTACAGATCATTATTTCAATGTCAATGACTCCGCTTATTTCTATCCGGCATCAACAGTGAAATTGCCTGTGGCCATCCTGGCTTTGCAAAAGTTGAATGAATTAAAAATTCCTGGTCTTAATAAAACCACCACGATGATAACGGAGGCTGATCATAGCGGGCAAACTGAAGTGTACAATGATCCATCGGCACCCGACGGCCGGCCAACGATCGAGCATTATATAAAAAAAATTTTATTGGTCAGTGACAATGATGCATTCAATCGCCTTTATGAATTCCTGGGACAGGAGTACATCAATAACACCTTGCATACAATGGGTTATAAAGAGGCACAGATCATTCACCGACTTGAAATAAGTTTATCAGAAGATGAGAACCGGCATACAAATCCGGTAAGGTTTTATGATACCAATGGTAAACTTATTTATGAAAAACCCCTGGAGCAAAGCAAATTGTTGTATTCGGAACGCAATACAAAAATGGGAACGGGTTTTTACCGTCGGGGAGAATTAGTGAACGAACCATTTGATTTCTCCAAAAAGAATCGGCTATCCTTAAAAACGTTACACAATATTGTTCGTAGTGTAATGTTTCCTAAAGCAGTGCCAGGTAAACAACGATTTGATCTTACAGATGATGATTATGATCTTCTTCGCAAATACATGTCAATGATCCCGTCGGAATCTACATTTCCATTTTATGACAAGGAAGATTATTGGGACTCGTATGTTAAGTTTTTAATGTATGGTAATGAAAAGAATGTTATGAAAGATGCTGTCAGGGTCTTTAACAAAGTGGGAGAAGCATATGGATTTTTGATCGATGCTGCTTACTTCGCAGATTATAATAATAATGTTGAGTTTATATTAAGCGCTGTTATTCATGTTAACAACGATGGAATTTTTAATGATGATAAATATGATTATGATACGATCGGTTTTCCTTTTATGAAAAACCTTGGGCAGGTGATCTATGATCACGAGTTGAAACGAAATAAGAAAGTAATTCCTGATCTCAATATGTTTCGATTTAATTACAAGCAATAAACAGGCGTTAGTCCTATAAATAAGTATTTTTGATTTTAAATTCTAATCATTAAATGCAAGCAATCGTAGAACCTGTGCAACTATCATCTTTATTAGATCGTTTTGCCGAACCAGAAACATTAAAGATGGCCAAACTTGGCCGTGAATTGAGAGCAAAAGGAGTTGATGTGATCGATCTCAGTTTAGGTGAACCGGATTTTGATACACCACAACACATTAAAGACGCTGCTAAAAAAGCTATTGATGATAATTGGAGTCATTATCCCCCTGTAGCAGGCTATCCCGATCTGCGTGAAGCTATTTGCCAGAAGTTTAAAAGAGATAATGACCTTGATTATAAACCAGAGAATATTGTTGTTTCTACCGGCGCCAAGCAAAGCCTTGCCAATGCTATTCTTGCTTTGGTCGATGTTGGTGATGAAGTGATCATCCCGGCCCCGTTCTGGGTTTCGTATTCAGAGTTGGTAAAAATTGCAGGTGGAATTCCTGTGATCGTGAGAACGTCATTAGAAAATAAATATAAGATCACTCCACAGCAATTAGAGGAAAGTATCACTGAAAAATCAAAAGTGGTCTTGTTTTCATCTCCCTGCAATCCAAGCGGTGCAGTATATTCAAAAGAAGAATTGAAAAAGCTTGCGGCTATTTTAGAAAATCATCCCGGTATCTATATTATTTCTGATGAAATTTATGAGTACATAAATTTTATTGGACATCATGAAAGTATTGCACAATTTGGAAATGTAAAGGACAGGGTTGTTATAATTAATGGTTTAAGTAAAGGTTTTGCGATGACGGGTTATCGCCTGGGTTATATCGCAGCCAATCCCGTAGTTGCAAAGGGTTGTGAAAAAATACAGGGTCAGTTTACCAGTGGCGCCAATGCAGTAACACAACGGGCAGCGATAACAGCACTCACTACAGACCTCCGCCCCTCCATTGAAATGACAAAAGAGTTTACCCGCAGGCGTAAGCGAATTCTTGAACTATTAAAGGAAATTCCCGGGACACATGGTGCCGAACCAGATGGTGCATTTTATATTTTCCCGGTTGTAAAAGAGTTTTTTGGAAAATCGGATGGTGAAAATATTATCAATAATGCAGATGATCTTTGCATGTACCTGTTGAATAGAGCAAATGTTTCTACTGTTACCGGGCGGGCATTTGGTGAGCCCGATTGTATTCGGATCTCTTTTGCCAATAGCATGGAGAAGATCGAAACGGCAATGGCCAGGATAAAGGAGGCGTTGTCTAAATTGAAATAATCAATAATTGCCTATTAATAATTATTGATTATTGGGAGTATTTGTTTTTGCTATTCCTTTCCCTCTCAACTCTTCAATTGATTTGTTTATCCAATACGCGGTATTCATGAACAGACCGCTTGAATGAAAATAGACTTTGCCCTGCTGATCGATAACAACATTGGTCGGGTATGAAGTGATCTTGTTTTGGTCTGCAATGAATCTCCCTTCATGGACGATCGTGTATTCAAAAGGAGTGGTTTTTAAAAATTGTTCCAGGTCATATTTCTGGTCCAATGCAATCGCAATGAATACGACTGAGCTATCTGTTTTGTATGTTTCGACCAGGTGATTAAGTTCAGGCATTTCCCTCACACAAGGCGGACATTTAATAAACCAATAATTAAGAACAATGATCTTACCGACGAGATTTTTGGTATTTATTTTATTGCCATTCATATCGGTGGCCTTAAAATGACCGAATTTGTTGCCCGTTCTGAAAAAATTTGACTCTTTTGGTTTTGGTGCAGTCTCAAGGTTTTTTTCATACGCTTCATCGGAGATCCTCGACAATATGAATTCAGGATTGTCTTTCTTTTCAGCTTTTAATTTAAAGCGCCCCGTCGATAATAATTGACTCCACACCGCATACGGGAGCGTATTACCCAAAGTATCTTTTACAATAGAATTCTGATCGATCTTTGTTAATGGCTGTGCTTTGACTGAGTGAAAGGAGATGATTGCACCAAGTACAAGTATGATTATCTTTCTCATGGATGGTTCGGTTTACTCAAATATAAAAAATTAAAACAAAGAAGACGCGGTCAAAATCACCGGATTTTACTCTGGCCGATAAATGTTTGGATCACTGCATTTTCATCCCCTTTGAACCGTTTCAAAATCCCTGTTTCATGATTAATGATCGTGCTGTCCTTGTCGAAAGGCATCCTGCTATACATTTTCCCACCGATAAAATGACAAGGAGAGCAATTTTTTACAAGAACAGGTTGTACCTGGTTGATAAAGTCAATGGTGTCTTTTAAGATCATCGCAACATTTCCCACACTTGTATCCGGAGGATTTTTAAAACTGCCGCCCAACCATCCAAACAGGATAATAAAACAAAAAAAGAAAAGGAATTTCATTAGTTGTTTCTTGTCTCTTAAAGTTACTGCAGGAAATACCGGATTCAATAACCATCCAACACAATTATTATTTCTTAAATTGGTCTGACAAACCTTTTGTATGATGAAATGTTGTTTGACTTTCTTGCTGATTTTCTCAATTTCATGCTCACAGGAAAATGAAAAGGATGTATCTATTTCAGAACAACTCACAAGAGGTAAATGGATAGATCTGACTTATGATTTTTCTGATAAAACCCTGTATTGGCCGACAGCAAATGGATTTAAATTAGATACCGCGTTTAATGGTATTACACCAGCAGGTTTTTATTATGAAGCGTATAATTATTGCGCGGCGGAGCATGGAGGAACGCATCTTGATGCGCCGGTACATTTTGCAAAAGGCAAATGGTCTGCAGATCAGGTGCCGTTAGAAAAACTTACAGGCGAAGCGGTCGTAATTGACGTCTCAGGTAATGCGTTAAAAAATTCTGATTACATGATCAGTGTTGCTGATATTGAATCCTGGGAAAAAACAAATGGAAAACTAAAAGACGATATCATCGTTTTCTTCCGCACAGGTTATGGTTCGTTTTATCCTGATGCAAAAAAATATCTTGGCACTGATGAAAGAGGCGCAGAAGCGGTTGCAAAGGTTCATTTCCCGGGTATAGGACCTGATGCGGCAGATTGGCTGGTAAAAAACCGGAAGATAAAAGCCGTTGGCTTAGATGTAGCCAGTGTTGATTATGGACAATCAAAAGATTTTAAGACACACCAGATATTGTACGAGCAAAATATCCCAGGCTTTGAAAATGTCGCAAATATTGACAAGCTGCCAACAAAAGGCGCATTCATCATTGCATTGCCAATGAAAATAAAAGGTGGGAGCGGGGCACCTTTAAGAATAGTTGCCTTAATTTCTTCAGAAAAATAATTTATTCGCCTGGGGGATCGCTTCCGGCTGTAAAATCCTGATCGTTGATTGCCGGAATTTCTTCTTTCACATATTTTATTGTCAATAGGCCGCCAATAGCGTCGACGAGAAAATGTAAGATCATAACTATTAGTAATGAACCAGAAAAAATATACAAATAACCAAAGCAAACGGCCAGTACAAATATTTTTATAACCGCTTTACTACCCTGGTAAAAATGTGCAATTGCAAAAACAAATGCGGGTACAATTACAGAACCCAGTTGCTGATAATTATATCCTTCAAATAAATACCAGCAATAGGTAACCAGGTAACCACGGTAAACAATTTCTTCAAAAACACCAGCACTAAAACATA